>CAXBAC010000008.1:0-17378 GCA_963973485.1 uncultured Polaribacter sp.
CTGGGAACGTTTTTAAAGTATCTAATAACAAACGCGCAGAAACTGCAATAGAACCATTACTATCACTCTCTACATCTACTACAGAGCTCATGGTTGTTTCTAAATCTGATGCAGAAACTTTTAATTGATTTTCAGATAATTCGAATAAAAAATTATCTAAAATAGGTAAGGTATTGTTGCTATTTATAACGCCACCTAAAACTTGTAATTGCTTTAATAGTTGCGAACTTGATACAATAAATTTCATTGATTATTTTTCTTAATTTGATTTACAAATATAATCTTAAAATGTGACTTTTAAAATTATTTTATTAACAGGTTATGAGCACTCTGTTTATACGTTTAAAAACGTTATAATTATGTTAATACGTTCTATTTTACTGATTAAAAAAAGTACATTTGTCTGTTATCAACTTCTTAATATGAATAAATTATTACTATCAATTTCAGCTATTTTGCTGATGTCTTTTACTGTTTTTTCACAGAAGCCTAATAAGTTATCTTCAAATGAGATTTATGAAAAAATTCAAAAGCTAAATTTTTTAGGAACTGCATTATACATTGCAGCTCATCCAGATGATGAAAATACACGATTAATTGCTTATTTAGCAAATAACGTTAAAGCAAGAACTGGTTATTTATCTTTAACAAGAGGAGATGGAGGTCAGAATTTAATTGGTCCTGAAATTAGAGAATTATTAGGGGTTATAAGAACACAAGAATTATTAGCTGCAAGAAGCGTAGATGGAGGAGAACAGCTTTTTACCAGAGCAAATGATTTTGGATATTCTAAACACCCAGATGAAACTTTAGAGATTTGGGATAAAGAAAAGGTGTTAAGTGATGTTGTTTGGGCAATAAGAACTTTTAAACCAGATGTTATTATCAACAGATTTAACCATAGAACTCCAGGTACAACTCATGGGCATCATACAAGTTCTGCAATTTTAAGTGTTGAGGCTTTTGATAAAGTTGGCGATTCTACACAGTTTAAAAATCAACTAAAATATACCAATACTTGGCAACCAAAACGTTTGTTTTTTAATACTTCTTCTTGGTTTTATAGTGATAGAGCTCAGTTTGAAGAAGCTTCAAAAAACTTTACTCAGTTTGATGTTGGTGTATATTATCCTTTAAAAGGCTTATCTAATAACGAATTGGCATCAATGGCCAGTAGCCAACACTTATGTCAAGGTTTTGGAAGATTAACAACTAGGGGAACTCAAACTGAATATGTAGAGTTTTTAAAAGGTGATGCTCCAAAAGATAAAAATGATATTTTTTCAGGAATTAATACTACATGGAATCGTTTAAAAAATGGTGGAGAAATTGGTGATATTTTATATGATATTGAAGAGAACTTTGATTTTGTAAATCCAGCTAAACATCTTCCTAAACTACTAGAGGCATACTCCTTAATAAAAGATATTGAAGATTCGCACTGGAGACAGATTAAAGAAAAACAAATAAAAGAAATTATAGAAGCAAGTTTAGGGTTGTATATAGAAGCATCTGCAGTAAGTGCTACAGCTGTTCCTAATTCTAAAATAGATGTTAATTTTGAGTTGATTAATAGAAGTGATATCGCTATTGAATTAATGTCAATTACTCCAAATACGAGCAAAGAAAAAATATATAAAGGATTAACTTTAAAGGAAAATCAGAAGATAACTTTTAAAGAAAATATTGACTTAAAAGATATTGGTTATTCAGGTCCTTATTGGTTAAGAGAAAAGGCATCTTTAGGGATGTATACTGTTGGTAATCAAAATTTAATTGGAAAACCAGAAACACCTAAAGCTACCACTGTAGATTTTAATTTGGTGATGAATTACGTACCCATAACTTTTACAAAAAATATAGTAAGAAGGTATGCAGAACGTGATAAAGGAGAAATTTATGAGCCTTTCGAAATTGTGCCTAAAGTAACTACCAAACTAAAAGATAAAGTATTAATTTTTGCAGATAGTACAGCAAAAAAAGTTACTGTAGAAGTAAGAGCAGGAGCAAATTTTGTGGCAGGAGAAGTGAGTTTACAAGTTCCAGAAAATTGGATGATTTCTCCAAACAAAGTTCCTTTTAATATTGTTCAAAAAAATGATAAACAAATGGTTGAATTTATGGTGATTCCACCTAAAAATCAATCTGAAGGAACATTAAAAATTGTTGCGAAAATAAACGAAGAAACGTTTACCAAAGAATTGATTGAAATCAATTACAATCATATACCAAAGCAAACTGTATTAGTAAATTCTGAAGCAAAAGTAGTTCGATTAAATATACAGAAAAAAGGAAATAATATTGGTTATATAAAAGGTGCAGGAGATGCAATTCCAGAAAATTTACGTCAAATTGGGTATGCAGTTTCAGAAATTAATCCGTCAACTATAAATGATAAAAATCTACAAAAATTTGATGCCATAGTTTTAGGAATTAGAGCATATAATGTGGTAGATGAATTGAAATTTAAACAAAAATATCTGTTAGATTATGTTAAAAATGGAGGTAATATGATTGTTCAATACAATACAAATAGAGGAGTAGATGTACAAGCACCTTATCCATTAAATTTATCAAGAGATAGAGTTACAGACGAGTTAGCAGAGGTAACTATATTAGATCCAAATAATCCTTTATTAAACTTTCCTAATAAAATTACAGATGCAGATTTTGAGGGTTGGGTTCAAGAAAGAGGATTGTATTTTCCAAACAGATGGAGTGAGCAATATCAACCATTATTATCAATGAAAGATAAAGGAGAAACACCTAAATTAGGTAGTTTGTTAATTGCTAAATATGGTGAAGGAAATTATATTTACACAGGGTTAAGTTTCTTTAGAGAATTACCTGCAGGTGTATCTGGAGCTTACAAACTTTTTGCAAATATGTTATCTGTTGGCAAAGAAAAAAAAACTGAAATTTCAACTAAATAATTTTATGTTTAATAAGTAAAACAATTTTAATTATGGAAAAACCAAAATACAAATGGGAAAAAGTATACACGTTTGTTTTAATAGCAAACCTTTTGTACTTGGTGCTTTTCTTTTTTATTACAAATTATTACAAAGCATAAAACATGGAAATAGAGAGTAAATTACATGTTGTAGATTGGATTATTTTATCAATAACTTTATTGTTTATTGTAGCTTATGGAACATATGTAACTCGTAAAAACAGTAATGTTACAGACTACATAAAAGGTGGAAGTGATAGTAAATGGTGGACGATTGGTTTGTCTGTAATGGCTACCCAAGCTAGTGCAATAACCTTCTTGTCAACACCAGGTCAAGCTTTTCATAGTGGTATGGGTTTTGTGCAATTCTACTTTGGTTTGCCAATTGCTATGGTTATTATTTGTGTGGTTTTTATACCTATTTATCACAAATTAAAAGTATATACTGCTTATGAATTTTTAGAAGGTAGGTTCGATTTAAAAACAAGGAGTTTAGCTGCTATTTTATTTTTAATTCAAAGAGGATTAGCTGCTGGTATAACCATTTTTGCACCTGCTATAATTTTATCTGCAGTATTGGGTTGGGATTTACTGATACTAAACATTATCATTGGTTTTTTAGTAATAATATACACAGTTTCTGGAGGTACAAAAGCAGTAAACGTAACTCAAAAACAACAAATGATTATCATATTTTTTGGAATGTTAGCCGCATTTTTTATGATAATGACACAGTTACCAGAAGATATTACTTTTTCGAGAGCTTTAGAAATTGCTGGAGCAAGTGGAAAAATGGAAGTTCTAGATTTTTCTTTTGATTTAAATAACAGATATACAGTTTGGACAGGTATTTTAGGAGGTACCTTTTTAATGCTATCTTATTTTGGTACAGATCAAAGTCAAGTTCAGCGTTATTTATCAGGCAAATCTGTAAGAGAAAGTCAGTTAGGTTTAATCTTTAATGGTCTGTTAAAAGTACCAATGCAATTTTTTATTTTGTTGGTAGGTGTTATGGTATTTGTATTTTATCAGTTCAACGCATCACCTTTAAATTTTAATCCAAAAGTAACAGACGCAATTGCAAACTCTAAATTTAAAAGTCAATACCAAAGGTTAGAATTAGAACACAACAAAATAGAAGAAACCAAAAGAATGTTGCTGATTGATGGTGTTCAAAACAGAGAAATAGACAAAATTAAAGAACTTAACGAAAAAGATTTAGCACTTAAGGAAGAGGGTAGAGAAATTATTGATATTTTAAATGCTCAAAAAGATTTTAAAAAAATTGAATCTAATGATAAAGATTATGTGTTTATTCACTTTATCTTAAACAACTTACCAAGAGGTTTAATTGGTTTGTTATTGGCTGTAATTTTATCTGCAGCAATGTCATCTACAGCATCAGAATTAAATGCATTAGCAAGTACAACTGCTATGGATTTATACAAAAGAAATACAGTTGATAATAAGAGTGATGCTCACTTTGTAAAAGCATCAAAATGGTTTACCTTACTTTGGGGTTTAATAGCCATTTCTGTTGCATGTATAGCTAATTTATTTGATAACTTAATTCAATTGGTAAATATTATTGGATCCATTTTTTATGGCAATGTACTGGGTATTTTTCTTCTTGCATTTTTTATAAAATTCGTAAAAGGAAATGCCGTTTTTATTGCAGCTGTTATCACTCAAGTTTTAATTATTGGTGTTTTTCTAATGGATTGGTTGCCTTATTTATGGTTAAATTTATTAGGATGTACTCTAGTAATGGGAATTGCAATTTTAATTCAATTTATTAATCCTTTTAAAAAGAATTTAGCAAATTCTAATGTTTAAACATGCATCAGAAAACAATAAAATGGGGCATCATTGGTTTAGGTAAAATCGCTGTTAAGTTTGCAACAGATTTAGCTAAAGTAGAAAATGCAATATTGTATGCAGTAGCTTCTAGAAATAAAGAAAAAGCTGTTCAATTTTCTGATAAGTTTGACTCAAAAAAAGCATTTGATTCGTACGAAGATTTAGCAAAAGATCCTGATGTGGATGCTGTTTATATAGCAACTCCACATAGCTTTCATGCAGTGCATGCTATACTTTGTATGCAACATAAAAAAGCAGTTTTATGTGAAAAACCTTTTGCTATGAATTTACAAGAGGTAACACAAATGATTGCAGTTGCAAAAGCGCAAAATGTACTTTTGATGGAAGCTTTATGGACGTATTTTTTACCTCATTACAACTATGTTTTAGAAATAGTGAAACAAGAAAAATTCGGCAAATTAAAATACTTAGAAGCAGATTTTGGTTTTTATACTCCATATGATACTTCCAGTAGAGTTTTTAAAAAAGAAGTTGGTGGAGGTTCTCTATTAGATATTGGAATTTATCCAATTTTTGCTGCATTATCAACCTTAGGAATGCCAAATGCTGTTGAAGCAAATGCTACTTTTTTTGAAAACAGAGCAGATTCAAGTTGCTCAATAATTTTTAAATATGATGATGCTAAGGCTACTTTAAAAAGCTCACTTTTAGAAAAACTACCTAGTGAAGCAGTATTTACATTTGATAATGCTGTGGTAACTATAAACGAAATGTTTCATCAGCCATCAACAGTTACTATACATCAAAATGGTCATGAAGAAACAATCGATTTTGGATACAATACCATTGGTTATAATTTTGAGATTGAACACTTCAACCAAATGTTAAGAGCTAATAAAACAGAAAGCTCAATTATGACTTTTAATTTTTCTAAAAACTTAATGCAACTTTTGGATAATGTTAGGCATAAAGTTGGCTTAACCTATTAAGTTACTTCATTTGTTAACTCATTTTAAAATAGCCATAAAAAATAAATTCCTATGATTTCAATTCAGCTTTTTTAAAATATTTCTTACGAAACCAAAAAGAAACTTTAACTAATAAAATTAGTGCAGGAACTTCTACTAATGGACCAATTACACCTGCAAATGCTTGACCGGAATTCAAACCAAAAACGGCAATGGCTACTGCTATTGCCAATTCAAAATTATTACCAGCAGCTGTAAACGCAACAGCTGTTGTTTTATCATAAGTTGCTCCTGTTGCTTTTGTAAAGAAAAAACCGATAATAAACATTATTGCAAAATAAATTAAAAGTGGAATTGCAATTATTACTACATCCATTGGTATTTCTACAATTAGTTCACCTTTTAATGAAAACATGATAATAATGGTAAATAAAAGCGCAATTAAAGTTAAGGGTGAAATGGTTGGAATAAACTTTTTAGTATACCATTCTTCACCTTTTAGTTTTACCAAAATTAACCGACTTAGAATTCCTAAGAAAAACGGAATTCCCAAATAAATAGCTACACTTTCTGCAATTGTGGCTATAGAAATATCAACAATTGCACCTTCAAAACCAAAATAGGGAGGAAGCACTGTGATAAATAACCACGCATAAAAGCTGTATGCAAACACTTGAAAAATACTATTTAAAGCTACTAAACCAGCCCCATATTCGCTACTTCCTTCAGCTAAATCATTCCAAACTAAAACCATAGCAATGCATCTAGCCAAACCAATTAAAATTAAACCAACCATATATTCTGGATAATCTTTTAAGAATATAATTGCCAAAGCAAACATTAAAACTGGGCCTATAATCCAATTTAATAACAAAGAGATAGATAGTATTTTTGTGTTGCGAAATACTTTTGGTAAAAGAGCATAGTTCACCTTTGCTAAAGGTGGGTACATCATTAAAATTAAACCAATTGCTATTGGTATGTTTGTAGAGCCTTTGCTGAAAGAATTTATAATTTCTGGAAAAGTAGGTATAAAAAAACCTAAACTTACTCCAAAAGCCATTGCTACAAAAATCCATATGGTAAGGTTTCTATCTAAAAAACTTAACTTCTTATTCGCCATTTTTATGCGTTTATTTGTGAGAAAATATAATACAATTCAGTAGCAATTTGTTCGCTTCTTTCTTGATATTTTTGAGTTTGTTGTGGGGTATTATCAAAAATTTTTGGATCTTCAAAAGTAATAGGAATTCGTTTTTCAGCTCCTGCTATAAAAGGACATCCTCCATCAGCTTGAGAACAAGTCATTATAGCTGCAAAATTTGATGTAGGATTAAACTCATCTGTTAACTTTTTAGAAAAACCGATTATTGGATGTTCATTTGCTGAGTACTTAATACTATAAACTGGGTTTTTTCCTTCTGAAATTGCATTAATTTTAAAACCAGAACTTGTTAATGTTTCTGTAATTTTAGGGAATAATGCAGTAGCTTCTGTACCACCAGAATAACAGGTTACGTTTTCTAAATTAAAATAAGCAGCCATAGTTTGTGCCCAGATTTGAGATAAGTGACTTCTTCTGGAATTATGAGTACAAATAAAGTTAATTTGAATTGAATTTTTACTATCTACTTTTTCTTGAATGTAATTTATAAGTGGTTGTAATACATCTTTTCGTTTTTCTGAAATTGAATCAGTATTCAGTTCTGAAATAAACATATTTATTTCTGGAAATAATTTATTTGATTTCATTTTTTTCTTTTATTGTATTTTTACGATAAATAAATTAAAATTTTTTTTAACAACAATCTGTTTTAGTAATATCTTGATTTAAAAAGGTATTTAAAATTTTTTTCATTTGTGTCCATTTATTGGCATCTATACAATAACAAACACTTGTGCCTTCTACGTTTCCTTTAATCAATCCTAATTTTTTAAGCTCTTTTAAATGTTGAGATATAGTAGGTTGTGCCAAACCTATTTCGTTTACTAAATCTCCACAAACGCAAGTATCGATTTTAAATAAATGCTGAAGAATGGCTACTCTTGCAGGGTGCCCAAATGCTTTTGCAAAAATTGCAATTTCATTTTGTTCTTCTGAAAAAATTTCGGTTTTTGATAAGCCCATTTCTATATTTTAACATTGCAATATTACGATTAATAAATGTGACAATAAAATTATTATTAAATAATTAAAATAAAAAACTCAAGCAAAAGCTTGAGTTTTAGTAAAATTCAATTTAATAGATTGTAAAATTACATTGCTCCCCATTCTTTTAAAGAAGCTTTGTTCATTTTTACATAACCTGCATTACCAGCTTTTTCTGCATACTCTAAAGATTTTTTAGCAGCTGCAATTGCACCTTTTGTATTTCCTGCTTTAGCATGAATTAAAGATTGTTGACGTAAAAACCAAAATTTTGGAGCATCAGCTGTCATTTCTACAGCTTTATCAATCCAAGCTTGTGCTTGTTTAATGTCTTTACCTGCTTCTAAATAATACACTGCAGATGCATACATATCTTGTGCAGAAGGTCCAGACATAATTGAGCTAATTTGTTTCGATACCATTTTATCAGTAGGAACTTCAAACATAAAAGGCACATAAACGTTTTCCCACATAATCCCTAAAACTGCAGAATTATTAGTTAAATCATCAAAAGTTATCGTAAACGTTTCAATATCCATTGGCATTTCAATAGGGTTTACAGTTACTTTTGCAGCAACTTTAGCATCATCCCATTTTGCTGGATTACCCCAATTTGTTGCATCAGAATATAACATTACATCCCAAGAGTTTTCTCCAGGAATTGTATATAATGCATACGTTCCTTTTTTTAACATTTTTCCATCAACCATAAAATCTGTAGAAAATGTTAATTTTGTGTTTTCGTTTGCACCAGTTCTCCAAACTTTTCCATAGTCTTCTAATCCTCCAAAAATCTTTCTACCTTTCATGCTTGGTCTAGAGTACTCTAAAGTTACCTCTGTTAACCCAACCATTTGAGTTGTTTTTTGTGATGGACTTGGTGCTGGCGTTTTTATTTGTGAATTAATTACTGATGTTGAAGCAATTACAAATAAACTTAGTAATATTTTTTTCATGATAGTTATTTATTTAGTACTCTCAAAATTACGATTTAGATAAAAGACAAACGTTAACAAAACCTTAAAATAAGCAGTCGTATCTTTGTGCTTAGTAAATAAATTTTTTTATGAATAGCGTAAGTATTTTGGGTTGTGGTTGGTTAGGAAAACCATTGGCATTATCTTTTTTAGAGGATGGTTTTAATGTAAAAGGTTCTACAACTTCAGAAGAGAAGGTTGATGAATTAGAAGCATTAGGAATAGAAACTCATTTGGTAAATATTGCTGATTTTGAAGAATATGACACTTTTTTAGAATCAGACATTTTGGTGATTGCTATTACTTTTAAAGATATTTATGGTTTTGAAAACTTCATTGCTCAAGTTCAAGATTCACCTATTCAAAAAGTTATTTTTATTAGTTCAACTTCTGTGTATCCTAGTGCAAATAGAGTTTTAACAGAAGAAGATGAAACTGTTAAAAGTGATTTAGTAGAAATTGAGAATTTGTTTAAGCAAAATACATTCTTTGAAACTACTATCATTCGTTTTGGGGGTTTGTTTGGTGATGATAGACATCCTGCAAATTGGTTTAAAAAAGGACGTAAAATTCCTCAACCAAAAGGTTTTGTTAATATGATTCATAGAGAAGATTGTATTGAAATTATCCATGAAGTTATTGCTCAAAATAAATGGAATACAATTTTTAATGCGTGTGCAGATCATCATCCAACAAGAAGAGAATTTTACACATTAGCTAAATTGAGTAAAGGTATTGAAGTTCCCGAATTTGAAACAGTAGACTTTTATAGATGGAAAATTATTAGTTCTAAAAAAGTACAAGATGTTTTAGGCTATACTTTTATTCACAACGATTTATTGGCTATTTAACTTTAGCAAGTAAAAAAGTCTAACTGTATTTTTTCTTTCTTAAAAAATTAGAAACAAAACCGAAAGCAAATAATAAAATTAGAGGTAAAATAACATTTAAAAACTGCCAAAAAGTACGTTCTTTATAAGCTTTTTGTTTATCTAAAATATTAATTTTTAAGGATTTGTTTCTTAGGTTTATTAAACCAGAATCATCCAATAAATAATCTACAGCATTTATGAGAAAATCTTTATTGCCAAAGGTTTGGTTCGTCCAAATATCTCTGGTTAAATCTGTAGGTTTGCCTTTTAGTATTTGGTTTTTTCCAATATCACCATCAGCAATTATAACCATTTTATTATCTGTAGCATTCTCTTTATAAAGCTTTGTTTCAAATGGTTTTATTCTGTTTTTGTAAGCAGAGGTAATATCACCTTCTACTAAAACAGCAAAAAGTTGATTCCCTGAAACATAATCTTTTTCAAGAGGTTCTTTAGCAATAGATTGTAACTCAATTATTGATGGAGTTCCTACTTTTTGAGTTAAAGGAGAACTCATTAATAAAGGTGTTTTTTTAAGATTATTTTTTAAAGTATCTATTTGATTTGCGAATTGCAAACGCACAGGAGCAACATTTTTTGTAATAGGATGATTTGAGTTTGCATTTACCAAAGGATGATAAAACCAATCTAAATTTTGATACTGGGTTTGGTTGCCAACATTACCTGTTGCTAAAGCAATTTTAGCAGCATACAAATCTTTTACAAGTGATGTGTTTATACGAATTCCGTATGCAAAAAGTAAATCTGTTAAACCTAAATCTCTTGGGTAAGCTAACATTTTTCCAGATGTCATTAAACTGTCTTGATCTGCTTGCACGTTATCAATCATCCAAAGTGTTCTACCACCATTTGTAATAAATTGATCTAATACAAATTTCTCTTTTTCTGTAAATTTTTCAGTTGGTTTTGCAATTATAGCTAAGTCAAAAGAATTGATATCTTGCAAAGTTTGTGGTGCATTTTTAGCAACAGAATCTAAAGTGAATTTGGCTAATTTATATTTTTCAGCAATTTTACTTAAATAACTATACTGATAAATATCTTGTAATTCTCCATTTCCAGTAATTACACCAATTCTTTTCGTTGTATTTTCTGTTATTGAATTTATAGCATCACTAAAGCTATATTCTAGGTTTTCAATGGCTTTTTGTAATTGTTCTTCTTGGCTAGCTACAACCGAATTTGGTAATAAAGAAACAACTTTAGTAATGTTTTTGTAATTGATTTCTGCCCAAGGAAAAATAATAGCTTCAGATAATTTACCATCTTCTTCTACAGTTAATTGGCTAGGCATCATACCTTTTTTAATCAATGCTTCTCTTTGATTATCAGGGTTTTCAAAACCTATTTTTATATTGCTGTTTTCTGCAGCTAGTTCTTCTAAATACTGACGCGTTTCTACTTGTAATCTTTTAAATTCTGATGGAAAATCGCCTTCTAAATATACAGTTATGTAAAGAGGTTTATCAACTTTATCGATTATTAAATTTGTAGTTTCAGAAAGTGTGTAACGTTTATCAGCAGTTAAATCGAAACGTTCATAAAAAGATTCATTGATAAAATTTAAGACAATTAAACCAATGCTTAATAAAACGATATTTCTTATTTTTTTATTCATGGTCTAAACGTGTTTTAGTAATGAATAAAAAGAAGATTGTTACACTAATAAAATATAGGATATCTCTAGTATCTATAACACCTCTAGAAATGCTTTTAAAATGTTCGTTGATGCCCAGTTTTTGAATGGTTAAACTGTTATTGCTAAAAGAGTTTGAAATTGCATCAAAACCATAGAATAAAATAAAGGTGATAAAAACCCCTAAAATAAAAGCAACTATTTGATTTTTTGATAAGGTTGATGTAAACAAACCAACAGCAGTATAAGTTGCCGCTAAAAAAAGTAATCCAATGTAAGACCCAATTGTGCTACCATAATCTAGATTTCCAACAGGATTACCAAGTTGATGAACTGTATATACATAAATAAATGTAGGTATAATTGCAATAATTACTAAAAGCAGTGAAGCCCAAAATTTGCCTAAAACAATTTGCCAATCAGAAATAGGTTTTGTTTTTAAAAGTTCTATTGTGCCTGTATTAAATTCGTCTGCAAAACTTTTCATAGTAATTGCAGGAATTAAAAAAAGAAAAACCCAAGGAGCTAAATAAAAAAACGGAGTTACATCTGCAAAACCAGCATTTAGAATATTAAAATCATCATTAAAAATAAATAAAAACAACCCATTTACAAGTAAGAAAACTCCAATTACCAAATAGGCTATTGGGCTTGCAAAAAATGAGTTAAATTCTTTTTTTAATATCGCGTACATGCTGTTTTAATTTCTAATCTTACTGCAAACTAACTTTTTTATTTACACTCCAAGCTTCTGGTTTGCCATTAAAATAGGCTTTGGTTTGTTTCCAGGTTTCTTTAAAAAATGCTGAATTTCTGTACTTTTCTAAGTAAGATTCATTTTCCCAGTAAGAATATGTGAAAAAGATTTCTGGATTATTTTTATCTTGATATAATTCTAACAATAAGCAACCCTCAGAATTTCTAATAGTTGATTTTTTTTCATCAAACATTTTTTGAAACTCAGGTATAAATTTTGAGTCTAAACTCATTTTTACAATTCTTACAAACATAAATTAATTTAAAGGCGTGTATTCTGGTTTAGATTCTGTGAAAAAATCGATGATAATAGGATCTCTATAAGCCAAACCCAATAAAGTTGATGCTCCACCAACTGTTTTTAAATTACTCTTATATATGGCAATTTCTAAAAAACCTGCAGAATTAAATAAAGCTAATTTATTACCATCAAATTGATTAGCATTTTTAGGATCATTTTCTGCAATCTCATTATACTTATTAAAAATTTTACTAAACGTATATCTAGAGGCATTTACAAGGTAATCTCTTCCTTTACCAACATCATTAAACATCTTTTTACTGATGTTTGTAATTACATTTCCATAATTATCAATGTATAAAACACCACCTATAATTTGTGTTTGATTTTGGTTTGCTTTCGGCTGAATTTCTATTAACTTTTTGTATTCTTTAATTTCTTTACCAATTACAGTTAAGTTTCCTCCTCTAGCAATAAAACAAGCAACTTGTACAAAAACATCCAATACAGGAAAACTACTTTCAATTCTGTCATGAATGTTAATTTCCACAATTTTTGTAGGTTGTATTTCTGATGCAATCATAGAAATTATTCCATTATCTGGACACACAAAGTAATGATTGTCTAGAGCAATGGCAATGTGTTTATTTTCTGAACTTAACTCAGAATCTACACCTACAATGTGAATAGTACCTTCAGGAAAACTTTTGTAAGAGTTTTTTAAAATATAGGCAGTTTCTGTAATGTTAAAAGGAGATATTTCATGAGTAATATCAACTATTTTAGCTTCTGCTAACTCACTGTAAATAGCACCTTTTACAGCTCCAACAAAGTGGTCTTTTGTTCCAAAATCTGTAGTTAAAGTAATAAAAGACATGCTACTTGGCTGTTAATTAATTGTGTAAAAGTTGTTAATTATTTAACGCAAATCTAATAAATTTAGTACTTTAAATTACTACTTTTAATTTAATAATTCTTATTAACAAACTAATCAATATAATCATTTGAACGAACGCATACTAGAGCTTACAGAAATAGATCCAAAAGATTTTTTTGGAGCCCAAAATACTACCATAGAACAATTAAAAAGATATTTTCCTAAAATTAAAATAGTAGCAAGAGGAGCTAAATTAAAAATTTATGGAGAAGCAGAAATATTAAATGAGTTTGAAATTCGTTTTGAGCGTTTAGTAAAATACTTCAACAGATACAATAAGTTAGATGAAAACAGTATTGAACGCATTTTAACATCTACTGGAAATGAAGAAAAAACAATTTCAGCAAAGCACAATAAAGATATTTTAGTACATGGTGTTAATGGAAAATTAATAAAACCAACGAAAAATGGTTTCCTTAATGCAAAAAAATGACATGCTTTTTGCTGTTGGTCCTGCAGGAACAGGTAAAACCTACACAGCAGTTGCTCTTGCTGTAAAAGCACTCAAAGAAAAAGAAGTTAGGCGAATAATTTTAACAAGACCAGCTGTAGAATCTGGAGAAAATTTAGGGTTTTTACCTGGTGATTTAAAAGAGAAATTAGATCCATATATGCAACCATTGTATGATGGTTTAAGAGATATGATTCCTCATGAAAAATTAGAATCGTATTTAGAAAAAGGAATCATTCAAATTGCACCTTTGGCATTTATGAGAGGTAGAACTTTAGATAGTGCTTTTGTAATTCTTGATGAAGCTCAAAACACAACTCATAACCAAATGAAAATGTTTTTAACAAGAATGGGTAAAAGCGCAAAGTTTATCATTACAGGAGATCCAGGTCAAATAGATTTACCAAGAAAGCAAGTTTCTGGTTTAAAAGAATCTTTGTTAGCGTTAAAAGATATAGATGGTATTGCACAAGTGTATTTAGATGATAAAGATGTAGTTAGACATAGATTAGTTAAAAAAATTATTACTGCTTATAAAAGTATAGAAACAGATTAACTAGAAGTTTTTTTAAAAAAAATATTGCAACTTTATTGTTTTATCTTTTTAATTTAAAAAATAACCATCTTCATGTTTTTGGATCAAAATAATTACAGAAACAAGAAAAGTTATAAAGGGTAATTTTTCTTTGCTAAGAAATTAGAATACTAAAATTAACTTATTTTTGTAAATCTTAACAACATAATTTAATGAATACAATTAACGAAACTAACTTCAATTTTCCTGATCAAAAATCTGTTTACAAAGGTAAAGTAAGAGAAGTGTATAATATAAATAACGCACTTTTAGTGATGATTGCAACAGATAGATTATCTGCTTTTGATGTTATTTTACCACGTCAAATACCTTTTAAAGGACAAATATTAAATCAAATTGCTACTAAAATGATGAACGATACTGCAGATATTGTTCCTAATTGGTTGTTAGCAAATCCTGATGAAAATGTAGCTGTAGGGCATTTGTGTGAGCCTTTTAAAGTAGAAATGGTAATTCGTGGTTATTTATCTGGTCATGCTGCTCGTGAATATAAACTAGGTAAAAGAACTTTATGTGGTGTACAAATGCCAGAAGGTTTAAAAGAGAATGACAAATTTCCTAATCCTATTATAACTCCGTCTACAAAAGCAGCAAATGGTGAGCATGATGAGGATATATCTAGAGAAAACATTTTAACAAACGGAATTGTTTCTGAAGAAGATTACATTATTTTAGAAAATTATACCAGAGCTTTATTTAAAAGAGGTACAGAAATAGCTGCAAAAAGAGGGTTGATTTTGGTTGATACCAAGTACGAATTTGGTAAAACCAAAGAAGGTAAAATTGTTTTGATTGATGAAATTCATACTCCAGATTCATCTCGTTATTTTTATGCTGAAGGTTATGAAGAAAGACAGCAGAAAGGAGAAACTCAAAAACAACTTTCTAAAGAATTTGTGCGTCAATGGTTAATAGAAAATGGATTTCAAGGTAAAGAAGGCCAGCAAATACCAGAAATGACAGATGAGAAAATTATTGAAATTTCAAATAGATACATAGAGTTGTTTGAGCAAATTACTGGAGAAAAATTTGTAAAAGCGAATACTGATAATGTTTTAGACAGAATAGAAAAAAATGTTTTAGATTTTTTGTCTTAATGAAAGCAAGTACAATAAAACAAATTAAAGACGAATTATCACACAAATCTGCTTTAGAACTTAAAGAACTGTGTTTGCAATTAGCACGTTTTAAAGTAGAAAATAAAGAGTTGTTAACATACTTACTTTTTGAAGCTCATGATGAAGAGCAATATGTGTTAAACTGTAAGGAGTTTATAGATGTTCAATTTGATGAAATTGATACAAAAAATGCGTATTACGTAAGAAAAAAGATTCGTAAAATTTTATCCTCTTCAAAAAAACTTGTTCGCTTTTCAAAGAAGAAAGAAACAGAAACTGCAGTTCTTTTGCATTTTTGTAATAAACTTAAAAATTATAATCCTTTCTTTAAAAGAAGTAATCGCCTGCAGAACATTTATCAAACACAATTAAAAATGGCTACAAAAGCTATGGATAAATTGCATGAAGACTTACAATACGATTATCAATTAGAACTTAATGAACTTTTAGAAAATGACTAAAGAAAGACCTCATTTGCCAGGTTTGGTTAACAACCAAACTACTGCTATAGAAGAATTTCAAAATATTACTATAAGACCTATTATTAAAATGCAACATCATTTATTAATAGCGCTTTTTAGAAGTTATTTGATAAAAAGAAAAATAAACTTTTCAATTTTGTCTGAAGATGAAAAGAAAGCCAAAATTAAAATCACTTTACAGAAAGATTTACAATTTAAAAGTGTTATACTAGGTATTGTTATTGGTCATTTTTCTATAGATGAGCTCTATACTTATGATTTAAATAACTCTGATTATAATAAACGAATCTTAAACATTACAATTAAAAGACTTCAAGATAGTTTAATTGAACTTTAAAATAAAAACCGCTACTTAAAAAGTAGCGGTTTCAATCAATCAACCAAAAAACTTCCTTTATTTTCGGATTCCGCTTTTAAAACGAAATAAACATTAGAAGTATTTTTTAATATTTTTACTAATTCTTTACAAATATAATCTTTTTTTGTTTAATTAAATGTTAAAAATAATAAACAATACATAAAATTTAATTATGTAAATTATAAGTAATTCTTATTTAGGCATTACTACAGAATCAATTGCGTGTACAACTCCATTTGATGCATCAACATCTGTAATTACAACAGTAGAAGTTCCTCCTTTTTCATCAGTTAAAATAACTTTACCATCTTTTAAAGAAGCAGTTAACATGCCACCTTGTACAGTTTTTATTGAGAACTTTCCACCATTATCATTAATAGCTTTAACTACATCTGAAGCCATAAATTTTCCAGCGATTACGTGGTATGTTAACACAGCAGTAAGTGTTTCTTTGTTTTCTGGTTTTAATAAACTTTCTACAGTACCTTCTGGTAACTTAGCAAATGCATCATTTACAGGTGCAAAAACTGTAAATGGCCCTTCGCTGTTTAAAGTACTCACTAAATCTGCAGCTTTAACAGCAGCAACTAAAGTCGAAAAATTTTTATTTCCAATAGCAACCTCAACTATTGTTCCATTGTCTTTTATTACTTCTTTTACTTCTTTTTCAGTTTCTACTTTGTTTACTTTTTTGTCTTCCTTTTTTGTGTCAACACATGAAATTGATAATAATGTTGCAAAAAATAATGATGTTAATGTTACTGTAAGTTTCATAATATGTTTTTAAGTTTGATACAAATTTAGACTAATACTTGTTTAAATATGTTTAATAAAATGTTAAAAATGATAAACAAAAAAAAGTGAAACAAAAAAATACGCTTATTAATAAGCGTATTTAATTTCTTTTAAGTTATTAACTATCTTATTTGTTAGATTCTATAAGTAGTTTTTTTTGATAACGACCTTGCACAATATCAACAATTATTAAAATTGCAATTACAAAATAGAATGTTGTTTTGCTCATAGGTACAATTTCTTCTCCA
>CAXBAC010000009.1:0-17195 GCA_963973485.1 uncultured Polaribacter sp.
TTATTTGTATAATATCTTAAAGCTTTAAGAACCAATATTGTTAGATAATCAAAGAAAAGTAATTTATTTATTTGTATATTAAAAAATATCGTTAAATTTGCATCCTCAAAATGGTAAATAAACTATTTTGTAATTAGAATAAAACTTTACCAACTTTATTCTGCAAACATAACATTAAAGAATTAAAATATTATAAAATGAAAAAAGGAATTCATCCAGAAAATTATAGAATGGTAGCTTTTAAAGACATGTCTAATGAAGATGTTTTTTTAACACGTTCTACTGTAGACACAAAAGAAACTTTAGAAGTTGATGGTGTTGAGTATCCTTTAGTAAAATTAGAGATCTCTAGAACATCTCACCCATTTTACACTGGTAAATCTAAACTTATTGATGCAGCAGGACGTATTGATAAATTTAAAAACAAATACAAAAAATTCAAGAAGTAATTCTATTAGAATTTTAAGCATAAAAAAAGCTCCAACAATATTGTTAGAGCTTTTTTTGTTTTATACTTCTTTTGGGCGTTTCCTTTCAGGTCAGGCTTTCCATTACAATCTTTTTTTAGCAATAGGTATTTCTAATTACTATTTGTAATTACATATTTTGTTAGTGTTTTTACAGCGCTTGTGAATCGCCTTATAAAAAAAGGATTTTCATTGCAATCCTTAACGCAACTAGTTTGCCAACTATTTCACTTTGTAAAGTGAATGCTTTATTTTTGATCTATATTAAAACTACTTTATGAAGAATTATGATGTTGTAATTATAGGGGGAGGTCCTATAGGAATTGCGTGTGGTTTAGAAGTTCAAAAAAAAGGACTTTCTTATATAATTATCGAAAAAGGACCTATTGTAAATTCCTTGTACAATTATCCAGTAAACATGCAGTTTTTTTCTTCATCAGAAAAATTAGAGGTTGATGCTATTCCTTTTATCAGCAAAGCAGCAAAACCAAGTAGAAGTGAAGCTTTAGAATATTATAGAAGAATTGTTACTTCTAATAAATTGGCTATTCAGTTATTTGAAAAAGTTAAATCAGTTCAAAAAAATAACAATATTTTTACGGTAGAAACCACAAAGGATTGTTACCAAGCAACACATGTTATTGTGGCTACTGGTTTTTATGACATTCCTAAATATTTAGAAATTCCTGGAGAAGATTTGCCTAAAGTTTCTCATTATTATAAAGAACCTCATTTTTATGCAGGTCAAAAATTAGCCATAGTTGGTGCTAGTAATTCTGCTATTGATGCTGCTTTAGAATGTTATAGAAAAGGAGCAGAGGTTACCTTAATTATTAGAGGAGCAGAAGTTGGCCAACGTGTAAAATATTGGGTTCGTCCAGATATTATCAACAGAATTAAAGAAGGCAGTATAAAAGCGTATTATAATAGTAAAGTTGTATCAATTCAAGAAGATGCCATTGAAATTAAAACTCTAGATGGTAAACAAACTCTAGTAAACGATTTTGTATTAGCGTTAACAGGTTATCAGCCCAATTTTATTTTTTTAGAAAAGATGGGTATTCAGTTGTCTAAAGACGCTATTAAAATACCTAAGTACGATTCAGAAACCATGGAAACTAACGTGAAAGGATTGTACTTAGCAGGCGTTATTTGTGGAGGTATGGAAACGCATAAATGGTTTATAGAAAATTCTAGAATACATGCAAAAATGATTGTTGAAGACATTCTAAAGTCATAATTTTCTTTTAGTAATGACAGCTAAAAAGACTAAAAAAAACAAGAAACCATGGCCAACAGACAAGGTTATGGAACAAATTTACGATTTGGACCTTTGGGGAAAAGGTACTACTGAATTTTATTCTGGTTTTGGCTCACACAATCCAATAATTGTAGCACCTTATATAGATGCAGTTCGTGCTTTTTTAACTTCCTTAAAAACTCCTGTTACAGTTTTAGATTTGGGTTGTGGTGATTTTAATGTTGGTAAACAACTTTACAACTATACCAAAAAGTATATAGCAGTTGATATTGTACAATCTCTAATTAACTTTAATGAAATTCAATTTAAAGCAGAAAACCTAACTTTTCATTGTTTAGACATTGCAAAAGATGTTTTACCCAAAGCAGATGTGGTGTTGATAAGGCAAGTATTACAACATTTATCGAATGCAGAGGTGCAAGCAGTTTTAGACAAGTTAACGAATTACAAGTACGTAATTCTTACAGAGCACTTACCTAAAGGAGTATTTACACCAAACAAAGATATTATTTCAGGGCAAGGAATACGTTTAAAAAAACAAAGCGGATTGGATATTTTAAAAGCACCATTTCATTTTAAGACTTTAGCTCAAGAGGAATTATTGGCTATAGATTTAGAAGATAATAAAGGTGTTATTGTGACTTCAGAATTTAGAAATTTTTAACGTTTTTTTTGATGTGTTAGATTTTAATTTATTTGATTCTTTTAGCTGGAGTTGTAAAAGATAACCCTTGCTGCCCCATAGTTGAAGTCATTACTCCTTCAAATAAAGGTTCTGGACAGTTTTTAGGAATTTTCCATTCAAAAATAAAATTTGATCCTGTTCCTCCTGAGTTATCAATTTCGTCAATAATTATCTCAGTGGTTTCCATTGGTGCTAAAAAAATTGGCTCATCAAAATATTTACGAACAGATTTTCCATGAGTATCATAATACTCTGCTTTTAGTAGATAAATTGTATCTAAATCACTTGTATTTCTCATACTCACCATTGATGTTAAATTGTGTCTTTTATGTTCTGTAAAACTATAGATTTGAGAATATATTGATAAGTAGGATTTTCCATATTCAAGTGAATCAATCCTAGTTATATCAATAGTTCTTTTTGACCAGTTTTCTGGATTTGTAGAGCTAATTTCTTTTTTCTCATTACAGCTTAAAAATACGAGAACTACTATGTAAATATATTTTATTTTCATTTCAATACAGTTTTTTAAAATATCTAATAATGTATTTTAAACATTTTGACTTTAATTTATAAACCTAAGTTAGCGAAGTTCGTTATTTTTAATTTGAAAATCAACAAGTAAAATTTCTATTTTTAAAACATAAAAACCGTTTCTAAAAAGAAACGGTTTTTTTATATTTAAAAACACTACGTGTTTACATATAATCTTCTATTGGGTTACAAGAACAAATTAAGTTTCTATCTCCATAAGCATCATCAACTCTTCTTACTGTTGGCCAAAATTTATTATCAGCAATGTACTCTAAAGGAAAAGCGGCTTGTTTTCTGCTGTAAGGGAATTCCCACTCATCTGCAGTAACCATTTCTTGTGTATGTGGTGCATTTTTTAAAGGATTATTCGTATCCTCTTTAGAGGCAACTTTGATTTCTTCACGAATGGCAATCATGGCATCACAAAAACGATCTAACTCTGCCAAACTTTCAGATTCTGTTGGTTCAATCATCATTGTACCATTTACAGGGAAAGATACTGTTGGAGCATGAAAACCATAATCCATTAATCGCTTTGCAATATCAACTACTTCAATTCCATTTTGCTTAAAGTCTCTACAATCAATAATCATTTCATGAGCTGCACGTCCTTTTTCTCCAGTATATAACGTATTGTAATGCCCATCTAAACGTTCTTTAATATAATTCGCGTTTAAAATAGCATTTTTAGTAGAATTTGTTAACCCTCTAAAACCTAACATTGTAATATATCCGTAAGAAATTAAACACGCTAATGCAGAACCCCAAGGAGCTGCAGAAATACCTGTAATTGCATTTTTACCTCCTACTTTAATAATTGGATTTGTAGGTAAAAAGGGTACTAGCTGTGGAGCAACACAAATTGGGCCAACTCCAGGACCTCCTCCTCCATGAGGAATAGCAAAGGTTTTGTGTAAGTTTAGGTGACACACGTCTGCACCAATAGTTGCAGGGTTTGTTAAGCCTACTTGAGCATTCATGTTTGCACCATCCATATAAACTTGCCCTCCATGATCGTGAATCATTTTAGTAATTTCTTGAATTGCGCTTTCAAAAACTCCATGTGTAGATGGATATGTTACCATTAAAGCAGCTAAATTTTCTGAGTGCTTTTCTACTTTTTCACGCAAATCATCAACATCAATATTTCCATTATCTGCAGTTTTGGTAACTACAACTTTCATTCCAGCCATTACAGCAGAAGCAGGGTTTGTACCATGTGCAGAAGCAGGAATAATACAAATATTTCTATGAGAATCTCCTCTTGATTGGTGATAAGCTCTAATAGTCATTAAACCAGCAAATTCACCTTGTGCCCCAGAATTTGGTTGTAAAGAAGTGCCTGCAAAACCAGTAATAATATTTAACTGGTGTTCTAACTTCATAATGATTTCTTGATAACCTCTAGCTTGATATAAAGGCACAAATGGATGAATATTACCCCATTGAGGATTGCTCAAAGGCAACATTTCTGAAGCAGCATTCAATTTCATGGTACAAGAGCCTAAAGAAATCATAGAATGATTTAACGCTAAATCTTTACGTTCTAATTTCTTTATGTAACGCATCATGTCTGTTTCAGATTGATACGTATTAAAAATTTCATTGTCTAAAAATGTTGTGTTTCTAGCTACATTATCTGGAATTACCTCAAAATTAGAATGGAAAGGTTCTTGTGTTAATATTCTAGAAAAACTAGCATAGTTTTCTGCTTCTACAGGATTTGGTCTTTCTTTTAATTGACCAAATAATGTAAATAAATTCATTAAATCTTTTTCTGTAGTCGCTTCATTTATAGATAAAGAAACCAAATGATCAGAAACATAATTAAAGTTTACTTTAAAAGATTCTGCAACTGGCTTTAATCGAATTTCTTCAATTTCTATTAAAAGTGTATCGAAATAAGAAGTATTTAATTGTTTAAATCCTGCTTTTTCTAGATAATCTGCAACAAGTTTTGTTTTGTTATGTACAGTATCTGCAATATATTGAATACCACTTTTTCCATGATAAACTGCATACATACCAGCCATTACAGCTAGTAATACCTGTGCTGTACAAATGTTAGATGTTGCTCTTTCTCTTTTAATATGTTGTTCTCTGGTTTGTAGTGCCATTCTTAAAGCACGTTTACCATTCATATCTTTAGTAACACCAATAATTCTACCAGGAATACTTCTTTTATAGGCTTCTTTAGTTGCAAAAAATGCAGCATGTGGTCCTCCATAGCCTAAAGGAATTCCAAAACGCTGTGTAGTTCCTACAACAACAGAAGCTCCAAATTCTCCAGGTGCTTTTAGTTTTACTAAAGATAAAATATCTGCAGCAACAGCTACTTTAATATCATTATCGTTTGCTTTTGCAACAAACTCTTCATAATCAAAAATTTGTCCTAATTTACCTGGATATTGTAAAATAGCTCCAAAATAATCATCAGCAAAATCAAAATCCTCATGATTACCAACAACTATCTCTATACCAATTGGAGTAGATCTTGTTTGTAAAAGCGACAAAGTTTGAGGTAAAATTTCTTCAGAAACAAAGAATTTATTTGCACCAGCTTTTTTCTTTGCACGTTCTCTAACGTCAAATAATAATGCCATAGCTTCTGCAGCAGCTGTACTTTCATCTAATAAAGACGCATTTGCAAGTTCCATACCTGTTAAATCACAAACCATAGTTTGGAAATTTAAAAGAGCTTCTAAACGTCCTTGAGCAATTTCTGCTTGGTAAGGCGTATAAGCTGTATACCATCCTGGGTTTTCTAAAATGTTACGTTGAATTACACTTGGTACAATTGCCTCATGATACCCTAAACCAATATAACTTTTAAAAACCTTATTTTTCTCTGAAAGCTCTTTAATATGAGCTAAATATTCATACTCGCTCATGGCAGGTGCAAGATCTAAATCGCTTTTTAAACGAATATTATCTGGCACTGTTTCATTAATTAATTGTTCTAAACTATCACAATTAATAGCATTTAACATGTTTTCTTGTTCCTTTTTTCTAGGTCCAATGTGTCTTAATTGAAACGAATTTGTGTTCATTAAAATAGAGTTTTGTTTAGATAAATTTCAATCGGTTTCGTTTGCAAAATTTTAATGCAACATCTATCGAATTTTAAAGGAACAAAAATAAGGTTTTTAGAAGGTTTATTTTTGATATTATATCAATAAATAATGTTAATTATTAACCAATTCTGTATCTTATCAACAATAACTTTATTTTTGTAAAATGACATTTCTTAAAAAACTTTTCGAACTCTATATAAACGCTAGTATTCATGTTGCTTTAGCTGTATATGCATTTTTAAGAATTACTGAGTTTTATTTTAATTTACCTCAAAACCCAGAATTGTATTTCTTTTTGTTTTTTGGAACCATTACTGGTTACAATTTTGTGAAATATGCAGGTGTTGCCAAGTTGCACCACAGAAGTTTGACAAGTAGTTTAAAGATAATTCAAATTTTCTCTTTTTGTTGTTTTGTGTTGATGTGTTTTTACGCCTATCAATTGGCAATTGATACATTGTTACTTTCGCTACCTTTTGCAGCTTTAACCTTTTTGTATGCTGTACCTTTTTTAAGTGGATTTGCAAAAAATCTAAGACAAATAAGTTACCTGAAAATACTTATTGTTGCTTTTGTTTGGGCTGGTTTTACTGTGATTATTCCTGTTTTTGATGCAGAAAAAACAATTACATTTAGTGCTATTCTTTTAGCTTTTCAACGTTTTTTATTAATTGTAGTTTTGGTATTACCTTTTGATATAAGAGATGTAAAATACGACGCTATTTCTTTACAAACCATTCCAAAGAAAATAGGTATAGATCAAACCAAAAGATTAGGTTTACTTTTGCTTATAATTTCGTTAATTTTAGAGTATTTAATTCCTTTTCAATCAAAAGTAAAAATGCCATTTATGATCTTTTTCTTTTTAACGGTATTATTTTTAATGCGTTCTAAAATAAATCAACCTAAATATTACAGTTCATTTTGGGTAGAATTGCTGCCAATCATTTGGTGGCTTTTTCTTTTAGGATTCGATAATATTTGATTGTAAAAAAGTAAATTTGATATTATTTTTTTAATAATTGCTTCATTTTAAAGAGATATCGTAATTCTCTTGGTGAACTTCTTATTTGTGAGTTTAATTTGTAGCTTTACTGACTTAAATTCAACCAAGAATTAAAAATGATTACGACAAAAAGAAATTATATTTTCGATTTTGATAGCACTTTAACACGAGTTGAGGCTTTAGATGTTTTAGCCGAAATCACTTTGGCTAACAATCCTAAAAAAGATGAAATTATTCAGGAAATTACAGAAATCACAAATTTAGGAATTGATGGCGAAATTTCTTTTACAGAATCTTTAGAAAGAAGAATTCAATTACTAAAGGCTAACAAAGCAGATTTATCGCAACTAGTAATAGATCTAGAAAAACAAGTATCATCATCAATTGAAAGAAATAAGGAGTTTTTTGAGCGTTATTCAGAAGATATTTACGTAATTTCCTGCGGTTTTAAAGAGTTTATAGATCCTATTGTAGCTGAATACAACATTCCTTCAGAACGTGTTTTTGCAAATACTTTCGAGTTTAATGAAAATGATGATATTGTTGGGTTTGATACAAAAAATCCATTATCTAAACACAATGGAAAAATAGACTGCTTAAAAAACATGGATTTAGAAGGCGAAATTCAAGTTATTGGAGATGGCTATAGTGATTATGTAACACGTGAAGCTGGAGTTGCAGATAAGTTTTTTGCGTACACAGAAAATGTATCTAGAGATAAAACCACTAAAAATGCAGATCATATTACACCGAATTTAGACGAATTTTTATACATAAACGATTTGACAAGAAATATAAGTTACCCAAAAAATAGAATTAAAATTTTACTTTTAGAAAACGTGCATCCAGATGCATTTAAAAAACTTTCTACAGACGGTTTTTCTGTAGAAACCATTTCTAAAAGTTTATCTGAAGAGGAGTTAATCGAAAAAATAAAAGATGTTCACGTTTTAGGGATTCGTTCTAAAACCAACGTCACTCGAAAAGTTATTGATGCTGCAGAAAAATTAATGGTGGTAAGTGCTTTTTGTATTGGTACCAAACAAATCGATTTAGAGGCTTGTAAAGAAAATGGAGTAGTTGTTTTTAATGCGCCTTATAGTAATACACGTTCTGTGGTTGAATTGGCAATAGGAGAAGTTATTATGTTAATGCGTTCTGTTTTTCAAAGAAGCACAGAAATCCATAATGGACAATGGAACAAAACTGCCCAAGGTTCTAAAGAAGTTAGAGGTAAAAAACTCGGAATTATTGGGTATGGAAATATTGGTTCTCAGCTTTCTATTCTTGCTGAAGCTTTAGGAATGGACGTATATTATTATGATGTTGAAGATAAATTAGCTTTGGGTAATGCCACAAAACTAGATACTTTAGATGAGGTTTTAGCAATTTCAGACGTGGTTACTTTGCACATAGATGACAATGCTGCCAATAAGAATTTCTTAGGAAAAAAAGAGATTGCAAAAATGAAAGATGGAGCACATTTGGTAAACTTAGCAAGAGGTTTTGTTGTTGATATTGCTGCTTTGGTTGCTGCTTTAAAAAGCGGAAAATTAGCTGGTGCTGCAGTTGATGTGTATCCTGAAGAACCAAGAAAAAATGGTGAGTTTTACACAGAGCTAAAAGGTTTAAATAACGTTATTTTAACTCCACATGTGGGAGGAAGTACAGAAGAAGCACAAAGAGATATTGCAGATTTTGTACCGAATAAAATAATGGCATATATCAATTCTGGAAATACAGTTGATGCTGTAAATTTTCCAAATATTCGTTTACCAAGACAAACCAATGCACATCGTTTTTTGCACATTCATAAAAATGTACCTGGAGTTATGGCAAAAATCAATAAAATTTTAGCCAAATACGACTTGAATATTACAGGTCAGTATTTATCTACAGATCCAAAAGTAGGATACGTAATTACAGATTTAGATAAAGAATACAATAAAGAAGTTATTGAGAAACTGCGAAACGTTGAAGGAACAATTAAGTTTAGAGTTTTGTATTAAAAAGAAAAAGCCTCATCTATTTTGATGAGGCTTTTTTTTATAGTTTGATTTTCTCTTTTAAATCAATAATATTTTTGTCTTTAATACCTAAATAACGTCTGCTACCTAAATATCTGTTTTTATTAAATTCATCATATAAAGGATGGTTTTCATTCATTGATGAAATATGCACATTGCCTGAAGAATGAATAAATTCCATTTTGTCATTACCTAGCCAAATACCTACATGTACAACTCTTTGTTTTTTGTCTTCTGTAGCTTTTGTGCCAAAAAATAATAAATCACCTTTTTGTAAATTAGAGAAATTTAAATCGTTATCTACTATTTTACCAGCATTTATTTGTTGAGAGGCATCTCTAGGAATTACAAAACCGTTTAATAAATAGGTCATTTTTGTAAATCCACTACAATCCATTCCTTTGCTAGAAGTTCCTCCCCATAAATAAGGAAAACCTAACATAGATTTTGCAGTACTTTCAACATTCTCTTGATTTGGATTTATTGTTGTAAGCCAATTTTTGTACAAAACTGCTTCGCTTTTTTTTACAAAACCTTGTCTTTTATCAGGATATTCAACTTTATAAAAGGTGTCATCTTCATCAATATATTTTAATAATCCACCTAAAGTGATATCAGAAACTATTTTATCTAGATTCTTTTTATCAGCAAATACAAATCCGAAATTTTGGGTAAACATTATTTTTTTTGATGTTTTCCAAGAGTCAAATTCACCTTTATTCATTCTGTAAATCCCTCCTTTATCTACCCAAGAAATATAACCATCAGGAGTTTGAACTCTATAGAAATCGCCATTTTTATCTAAAACTTTTAATTGCATTCCAAGCAATCCTTGTGTGCCTAATTCTGCAGAATGCTTAGGTTCAGACCTAATGTTTATTACAGAATTTTTTCCAACCGCAAACATTTCGTTGCCAATAACTGTATCAGGTAAAATCCTAATTTTATCTACAAAATTAATATCTAGGCTTTTTAAACTGTCTAATAATTTTTGATATCCAATTTTAGAATCAGTTTCTCCAGTTACAATAATGTGATCATCATCATAATCAACTTCTATATCATAAATAGCAACCCTTTTGTCTGGCGCGTATTGCTCTTTAATACTTTTATTAACTCCTTCTAAACCTGTTACTAAGAGTGAATTATTGTTGCAAGATGCTAATATAAGTGCAATTAATAATAACAGTTTTTTGTAAAATTTCATGCGTATTATTTTCAAATTTAATACCATAAAGATAGTAATTTAATGGTTCTAAAATGGCTTAATAAAAGAGATTGTTTATCTTTGAGAACAAACATTTTTTAATTAATGCAGTATAAAAATTCATTAGCGTTTGCTAAACAACTAGACAAAGAAGATAAACTTTCTTCATATAGAAAACAGTTTCATATTCCTAAAGATAAAGCAGGTAATGATTGGTTGTATTTTACAGGAAATTCCTTAGGATTACAACCTAAAAAAGCAAAAGAATATATTAATATAGAATTGCAAGATTGGGCAGAAAAAGGTGTGGAAGGTCATTTTGATGGCGAAAACCCTTGGGTAACGTATCCAGAATCTTTATCACCAATGATGGCGAAAGTAGTTGGTGCAAAGTCTTCTGAAGTAATAATTATGGATACCCTTACTGCAAACCTTCATTTTTTAATGGTTTCTTTTTATAGACCTACAAAAGAACGCTATAAAATTTTGATAGAAAGTGATGCATTTCCTTCAGATAGATATGCTGTGCAATCACAATTAAAATTTCATGGATTTTCTGAAGATGATTTAATTTACTGGTCTCCACCAAAAGGTAAGGATTTACTTGAAATGGATGATTTAGAAAGCATTCTAGAAAAGCAAGGTCATGAAATTGCATTGGTTCTAATTGGTGGTGTAAATTATTATACAGGGCAACGTTTTGACTTTAAAAAAATAGCTGAATTAGGTCATGCAAAAGGTTGTGTTGTTGGAATTGATTTGGCTCATGGTGCAGGAAATATAAAACCAGATTTACATAATTCTGGAGTAGATTTTGCAGCTTGGTGTACTTATAAATACTTAAACTCAGGACCAGGAAGTTTATCTGGAATTTTTGTCCATGAAAAACACGCTCATAATAGAGATTTGCCACGTTTTGCAGGTTGGTGGAATCATAATAAAGAAACACGTTTTAATATGCGTTTGCCTTTTGATGTAATGTCTGGTGCAGAAGGTTGGCAGTTGAGTAATCCTCCTATTTTAGCAATGGCTCCTATTAAAGCTTCTTTAGAAATGTTCGAAGAAGTAGGTATGGATGCTTTAAGAGAAAAATCAATACAATTAACTGGCTTTATGGAGTTTTTGTTTGAAGAATTAGGTTCAGATACTGTATCTATCATCACACCAAAAAAACCATCTGAAAGAGGTTGCCAATTGTCTATACAAGTTAAAAATGCTGATAAAAAACTGCATCAAAAATTAATGGATAAACATATAATTACAGACTGGAGAGAGCCTAATGTAATTCGTTGTGCACCTGCACCTATGTATAATAGCTTCGAAGACGTATATAAAATGGTAGCCACTTTAAAAGAAATATTGTAAATTGAATACCGTATTCAAAATAATTAAAAACGAAGAAATTTTAGTAAAACTAAAAACAAAAAGTGATATTGGTTATTGGAAATATCAGTTGTTTGGTTTGCTAAGCCTCTTTATGAATAGAGAAAATGATTATTTTATAATAACGAATAAAAGAATTCTTTTAAGCATCAAACAAAACGTAAAAGTAAACGTGATGTACCAAGATTTTTCTTCAATTTCTGTTGATACCAAAAAGGATTTGATTTTTTTTAAGGATGATAAAAGTCAACCACAAAACATTTCTCTAGCACAAATGGAGTTAAATTATGAAGATTATCAGTACTTAAAAAGTGTATTAAAAACTTCTAAACCATAAATATGACAAAAAAAGATAAAATAATAATTATTGGTGCTGGTTTATGTGGTAGTTTATTGGCATTGCGTTTGGCGCAAAGAGGTTATCAAATAGAATTGTTTGAAAGTAGACCAGACTTAAGAAAAACAGATATTTCTGCAGGTCGTTCTATAAATTTGGCTTTGTCAGATAGAGGTTTAAAAGGGTTGCGATTATGTGGTATAGATGAAAAAGCAAAAACCATTTGTATACCAATGTTAGGTAGACAAATGCACGATAAAACAGGCCAAACTTTCGATTCTAAATATTCAGGTAGAGATGGAGAATACATCAACTCAATTTCTAGAGGAGATTTAAACGGAATTTTACTAGATGAGGTTGATACTCATAAAAATGTAAATATTCACTTTAATAAAAAATGTACAGATATAAATATTGATACAACTACTGTAACTTTTTATGATTATGAAACAAAAGAAGAGTTTTCTGTTAAAGGCGATGTGATTTTTGGAGCAGATGGAGCTGGTTCAGTTTTAAGAAAACACTACGTTTCAGAACGAAAATTTTTATTCAGTTACTCTCAAAATTACTTGACTCATGGTTATAAGGAGTTAGAAATTCCTGCTGATAAAAATGGAAACCATCAATTAAGTAAAGGGCATTTACATATTTGGCCAAGAGGAGATTATATGTTAATTGCTTTACCAAATATGGATGGTAGTTTTACTGTTACGCTCTTTTTAAGTTATGATGAAGGCGAATATAGTTTTGCCAATTTAACATCCGAAGAAAAAATTACTGAGTTTTTTGAAAAAGAATTTCCAGATGCTTTAGCGCTAATCCCCAATATTAAAGAAGAATTTAAAAACAATCCAACAGGCTTTTTAGGTACTGTAAAGTGTACACCTTGGAGTTATAAAAATAAAACTGTTTTAATTGGTGATGCTGCTCATGCAATTGTACCTTTTTATGGCCAAGGAATGAACGCTTCTTTTGAAGATGTTGTGGTTTTTGATAGTATTTTAGACCAAGATTTAAAAGACTGGCAAGCCACTTTTAAAGCGTTTGAAAAAGCTAGAAAAATAGATACAGATGCTATTGCAGATTTGGCAGTAGATAATTTCCATGAGATGAAAGATCATGTTGCGAACCCGCTTTTTAAAGAAAAAAGAAAAATTGAAATGGATTTAGAGGAGCATTTCCCTAAGGATTATTTTTCTAAATATGCAATGGTTACTTTTAAAGAAGATATTCCTTATAGTGAAGCCATGAAAAGAGGTAGAGCACAAGATAAAGCTCTGTTAAATCTAATTGCTGGTGATGAAATACACACACATTTAAATATGACAGAGCAAGAATTACAAGTAATTCTAAACAAAATTAAAGAAGAAACAGAAGAAATTTTATTAGAAGATAAAATAGCAGGTTTATAATTGGAAAAATATATAGTATTACTTCGCGGAATAAACGTTTCAGGCAAAAACAAAATACTGATGCCAGAATTACGTGAAATCTTAATCAAATTAAATTTTCTAAATGTTCAAACCTATATCCAAAGTGGTAATATAATTTTGGAATCGGATTTAGAAAAAAAAGAAATTTGTAATAAAATAAAAAAAGGAATTTATAATGAATTTGGTTTTGATATTCCTGTTTTAATAAGAGCTACTCAAGAATGGAAAAAAACAATACAAAATTTTCCTTTTTCAGTAGAAAATGAAAAAATTGTAGCATTTACATTTTTGAATGAAACTGTCAATAAAAACAGAATCGAAGTAAATAACTTAGGTAATGATCAATACAAAATAGAAGATGATGTTGTTTATCTATATTGTCCTTCAGGTTTTGGAAGAACAAAACTTACAAACAATACCCTAGAAAAAAAATTGAATGTAATTGCCACCACAAGAAATTTAAAAACAACATTAAAGTTATTAGAATTAGCAGAGTAATATGGATGAAAAAAAAGTAACACCAAGAGGCGCATATCCACATGTAAAAGTGGTGGGCGATTTTATTTTTGTATCAGGAACAAGTTCTAGAAGAGCAGACAACTCAATTGCAGGAGTTGTAATTATTGATGAAATGGGAACTAAAAAACTAGATGCGTATTTACAAACTAAAGCAGTTTTAGAAAATATAGATAAAAATTTAAAAACAGTTGGCGCAAGCTTAAAAGATGTGGTAGATGTTTCATCTTTTTTGGTAAATATGAATGATTTTGCTGGTTACAATAAAGCCTATGCAGAGTTTTTTGAAAAAGAAACTGGCCCAACAAGAACTACTGTAGCTGTGCATCAATTGCCTCATCCAGACTTGGTTGTTGAGATAAAGGTTACTGCATATAAGAAACAATAAGATGAAAAAACTTACAATTCTTTTACTATTTTTTTCTTTTTCCTTAGTTAAAGCTCAGGAAAATTGGGATACAAAAATAAACACAAAATTACCTGAAGTTTTATGGACTCATAAGGAATTTGTAAGCATACCTAATTTACCAAGTGATATTCAAGATATGTTTAAAAACATAACTTGGGTAAAAAATAGATATGAAAAAGTAGGTTTTAATTTTCAGAACTTAGAAGCAACAGCATTACCAGTTTTGTTTGCAGAACGAATGGTAGATCCTGCTTTTAAAACAGTTCTATTTTATTTTCATTTAGATGGACAACCTGTAAATCCTGATGCTTGGAATCAAGAGAATCCTTTTGTTCCTTTTTTAAAAGAACAATCAAATACAAAGAATTGGAATACTATTTCTTGGGATAATTTAAACCGAGAAATAAATGATGAATGGCGAATTTTTGCTAGAGCTGCTGCAGATGATAAAGCTCCAATTGTTATGTTTTTATCTGCTTTAGAAATCTTACAGGCTAATAATCACAAACCAAACTTTAACATTAAAATTATTTTTGATTTAGAAGAAGAATATGGCTCTAATGCTTTTTTATCAACTTTAGAAAAGTATCAAGAAACTTACAAGTCAGATTATATGATAATTATGGATGGTCCAATTCATAATTCTAACAAACCTACATTAACCTTTGGTTGCAGAGGTATTGCAACTTGTAGTATTGCTACTTATGGTGCAAAATTACCTCAACATAGTGGTCATTATGGAAATTATGTGCCTAACCCAGTTTTTACATTGTCTAAACTTTTAGCGAGTATGAAATCTGAAGATGGTAAGGTTTTAATTGAAGATTTTTATAAGGGAATTACTATTTCAGAATCTGTAAAAGATATTCTAAATGCAGTGCCAAATGATACTGAAGCTTTAAATGCAGCTTTAGGTATTTATCAGTCTGAAAAAGTTGGTAACAATTACCAAGAAGCGTTGCAATATCCATCTTTAAATATTCGTCAAATAGGAACTTCTTGGAAGGGTGAAGGATTAAAAACTGTAATTCCAGAATATGCTACTGCAGATATTGATGTAAGGTTGGTTTTGGAAACAGATGGAAAAGTACAATTGAATAAAATCAAAAATCACATTCAAAAGCAAGGCTTTTTAGTTTTAGATAGAGAGCCAACTGATAGCGAACGTTTAAAATATCAAAAAATAGTTACGTTTAAAAGTAATTCAGGAATAAATGCATTTAGAACTCCTTTACAATCTCCTTTTGGAGAAAAATTAAGAACAGCTTTAACTACAACTTTTGGAGAAGTACCTTTAAGTATTAGAACTATGGGAGGCACTGTACCTATTGTTACTGCTATTAATAAATTAAATATTCCTGCTATTATTGTGCCTATGGTTAATATGGATAACAACCAACATAGTCCAAATGAAAATATTAGAATTGGTAATATTAGACAAGGAATTAAAATTTGTTTATCAATCTTAAATTCAGACTTGTAATTTATGAAAACACAAAACTACATCAATGGTCAATTTGTAAATCCAATTTCAAATAATTGGTTAGATAATTACAACCCTGCAAATGGAGAAGTGTATAGCCAAATTCCAAACTCAACACAAGAAGATGTAGAAAAAGCATATAAAGCTGCAGCAAATGCGTTTCCAAAATGGTCTAATTCTACTTTAGAAGAAAGAAGTAAAATCCTATCTAAAATTGCTAATTTAATTTTAGAAAAACTAGATTTTTTAGCAACAGCAGAATCTAAAGACAATGGAAAACCAATTTCTTTAGCTAAACAAGTTGATATTCCTAGAGCAGCAAGCAATTTTCAATTTTTCGCAAACGCAATTACGCAGTTTAGTTCAGAATCTCACGAAAGTGTAGGTATGAATGCTTTTAACTTTACACTAAGACAACCATTAGGGGTAGTAGGTTGTATTTCTCCTTGGAATTTACCTCTATATTTATTTACTTGGAAAATTGCTCCAGCCATTGCAGCAGGAAATTGTGTTGTAGCAAAACCAAGTGAAGTTACACCAATGACCGCTTTTTTATTAGGCGAAATTTGTAATGAAGCAGGTTTACCCAAAGGTGTATTGAATATCGTTCATGGTTTAGGAACATCAACAGGTCAAGCTATTGTAGAGCATCCAAAAATTAAAGCTATTAGTTTTACAGGAGGCACAAAAACAGGAGCACATATAGCCAGAGTTGCAGCACCAATGTTTAAAAAATTATCTTTAGAATTAGGTGGGAAAAACCCAAATATCATTTTTGCTGATTGTGATTATGAGAAAATGTTAACAACTACAGTTCGTTCTTCATTTGCAAATCAAGGTCAAATTTGTTTGTGTGGCAGTCGTATTTTGGTTGAAGAAACAATTTATGAAAGGTTTAAAACAGATTTTATTCAAAAAGTATCTGATTTAAAAGTGGGGCATCCATCAGAAAAAGAAACTAATATTGGAGCTTTGGTGTCAGAAACACATCTAAAAAAAGTAAAAAGTTATATTGATATTGCTGAAAATGAAGGAGGAAAAATCCTTTTTGGAGGTGATAAAGTCAAAGTTAAAAATTCAGAGAAAGGCTATTACTTACAACCTACAATTATAGAAGTTGCTAGTAATCAATGTAAATTGAATCAAGAAGAAATTTTTGGACCAGTTGTTACGCTCATGTCTTTTAAAACTGATAAAGAAGCATTAGCTTTGGCTAATGATGTAAAATATGGATTGTCATCTACTTTATGGACAAATAACTTAAACAGAACCATGCAATTCTCTAAGCAATTACAAACAGGAATTGTTTGGGTAAATACCTGGATGTTACGTGATTTGCGAACTCCTTTTGGAGGTTCAAAAGAAAGTGGAGT
>CAXBAC010000010.1:0-17050 GCA_963973485.1 uncultured Polaribacter sp.
CAAATATGCAACATGCATTTATGCAGTTGGTGCATCAAGGAACAAAACTAATTCCTGCAGATTTTATAGGATATAAAGAGTCGCTTTATGGTTTAACAGATCACCATAAAAAACTAATGGCTAACTTTTATGGTCAAATAGATGCATTAGCTTTTGGTAAAACAAAAGAAGAAGTGCATTTAGAACTTCAGTTTTCTGGTAATGAAGATAAAATAAACTCACTTTTGCCATTTAAAGTGTTTAAAGGTAACAGGCCAAGTAATACAATTCTTTTCCATACACTTACACCTAAATCTTTGGGTAAATTAGTTGCTTTGTATGAACATAAAATATTTACACAAGGTATTTTATGGAATATTTATAGTTACGATCAATTTGGTGTAGAATTAGGTAAGGAACTTGCAAAAAAATTGCTAAATAAACAGTAATCAAACACAATTTTGCCTTTCTATTAATTACTTAACACAAAACTTTTTTTTGTTAACAAGTCTGTGAATATTTAATATATTGATAACTAGACATATGATATGTTTTTTACTAATTTACATCTCATAATTTTTTGTTAAAACTTAACATTAAGTTAACAAATCAACCAAGCAAAAGCAAGACTTTTGCAAAACATTTAATAAATAAATTAAACGATGAAAAATTTTAAAAACTTATTATTTGTAGCTTTATTTCTTGTATCAGCTACAGTTTTAGGACAAACTAAAATTACAGGTAAAATTGTTGATGAATTCAATCAACCTCTTCCTTCAGCAAGTATTATGGAGAAGGGAACTACAAATGGAATTTCTACAGATTTTGATGGTAACTTTACCCTAAACACAAAATCAAATTCTGGTGTATTAGTAATTTCTTTTATTGGTTTTAAAAACAGAGAAGTTTCTTTTTCTTCTTCAAAACCAAACATGGGTAATATTGTATTAAAAGAAGATGGTACTCTAGATGAGGTAATGATCATTGCATCTGTTGCAATAGATAGAAAAACTCCAGTAGCTGTATCAACTATTAAAAAAGAAGATATACAGTTAAAATTAGGAAATCAAGAATTTCCAGAAATTTTAAAATCTACACCAGGTATATTCGTTACTCGTAATGGAGGTGGTTTTGGTGATGGAGAAGTAACAATGAGAGGATTTAACTCAGAAAATGTTGCAGTTTTAATAAATGGTATACCAGTTAACGACATGGAAAATGGTCGTGTTTTTTGGTCTAACTGGGCAGGTTTAGGTAGTGTTACCTCTACCATACAATCTCAAAGAGGTTTAGGTGCTGCAAAAATAGCAGTTCCTTCTATTGGAGGTACAATAAATACCGTTACACAATCTACAGACGCTGAAAAAGGTGGTTTTGTAGGTTTTGATGTTGGAAACGATGGTTATACAAGATATGGAGCTAAAGTATCTACAGGTCTTCAAGATAATGGACTTGCGGTTACAGTTTATGCAGATAGAACTACAGGAGATGCTACTTTTGCTGACGGTACTAATTTTACTGCCATATCTTACTTTTTAAATGTTTCTTATAAGTTAAATGAGTCACACAAATTAGCATTTAACGTTTTTGGAGCAAAACAACGTCATGGACAACGTCAAAACAGATCTTTAATCAATACATATAGATTAAGCGATAGAGGTATTCGTTATAATCCAGATTGGGGTTATAAAAATGGACAAATTACAAATATCGAAGATAATTTTTATCACAAGCCATTAGCCTCAATAAATCACTACTGGGAAATTGATGATAAAAGCTCTCTTTCAACTTCTGTATATGGCTCTACTGGAACAGGTGGAGGTGGAGGAACTGCTGGAGAAGAGCAAGGTAAATTTACTGACCCTTCTTATAAAATAGGAGTTTTAGGTCCAGTAGATCTTGATAGAATTGTTGATGAAAACATTGCTAGAGGAGCAAATGGTTCTAACGCAATTTTAAGAGCTAGTAGAAATGATCATACATGGTTAGGAGCACTTAGTGTTTATAATGTAGAACTTTCTGAAAAAATTGATTTAAATGTTGGTGTAGATTATCGTTGGTATGTAGGAGAGCACTTTCAAGAAGTTACAGACCTTTTAGGTGGTCAATATTTTTTAAGTGATGATGACATCAATAACCCAAACAGAGCAACTCGTGTTGGAGATAAAATAAATTATCATGATAAGGGTTATCACCAATGGATTGGTGGTTTTGCTCAAGCAGAATATGATTATGATAATTTTTCTGCCTTTGTTGCTGCAAACTATAACAATAGTACTTATAGAAGAGAAGACTTTTTTCAAAATTTAGATAGTGATCCTAACCAGTTAACAGATGCTCAAAGCTTTAATGGATTTGGAGCTAAATTAGGAGCGAACTATCGTATTGGAAATATTCATAATGTATTCTTTAATACAGGATATTTTGAAAGAGTACCTTTCTTAGATGATGTTTGGTTAAACTTTAATAACGAAGATTTAAATCAAGGTGTTCAAAACCAAGAAATAACAAGTTTTGAGTTAGGTTATGGTTTACGTTCTGAAAAATTTTCTGCAAATGTAAATGTTTACCATACTATTTGGAGAAACAGAACAGAAACAGCAAGCCAAGGAACTGGTGTAGATTTAATTACAGCTAACATTAATGGTTTAGAAGCGTTACACCAAGGTTTTGAATTTGACTTTCAATATAGACCATTTGATTTCTTAACAGTAACAGGTATGCTTTCTTTAGGGGATTGGACATGGAATAAAAACATTGAAGATGTACCATTTTTTGATGTAGATAGAAACCCTGTATTAAATGCTGATGGATCAATTAGAACTACAGACATTTTCTTAAAAGGAATACCTGTTGGACGTTCTGCACAAACTACATCTGCACTTGGTGTAAGAGCAAATATTTCAAAAAACACTTCAATATCTTTTGATGTAAACTATTATGATAGATATTTCTCAGATTTTAACTTACAAGCTAGAAATTCAGAAGAAACTTTAGCTAGAAAGCCATGGCAAGTACCAAGTTATATCTTATCTGATGTAATTTTAAGTCACAGTTTTGATTTAGGTGGTTTTGATGCTAGAATAATAGGAAGGGTAAACAACTTATTTAATGAAGAGTTTATAAACAGAGCAGATGATGGTACAACAAGTTCTGCTGCTGATGCACTTGTGTTTTTTGGACAAGGGAGAACGTTTAGTATAAGTACGAGAATTAATTTTTAATTAATTAAATAATATTTAAAATGAAAAAATTTATTTACGCATTCATGGCACTATCTATAGTTTTGATGTCATGTGAAAATTCTTTAGAAGATACCTATGAAGAAATAAGTTTTGATGATACAATAGTTGGTGATGCTACTATTACATTAACAGACTCAGATTACGAAGAAGAAATTGGTATTAACACAAACTTTTTCGAAAGTATTCAAGAAGCAAGAGAATTAATTCCAGATTATCTTTCTAACAGATACCCTGCATGGGGTAAAGGTTCATCTGTTTTAGTAAATTATGAACTTGAGTTTGGTACAGATTTACCTGAGGTTATGGAGTTAGCAGATGCAACTATCTATCAACTTGGTTTAGCAGATTATGCAACAACAGGAAATGATGGTGCTGCATTTTATCCAGAAATTAATCCAGAAGATTTTATTCCACAAATTTTATCAGGAGCTATATCAAACCCAGCAACAGGTGATAAAGTTTTAGCAAGATATAATCAGTTTTTCGAAGAACCAACAGTTGGTTTAGCAAATATTTATCAAGCTTCTTTTCCAACGAACTTTAATGATTTTGAAAACATTGATTTTCTAGGAGATCAAGGTTGGACAGAAGGTTCTGCAAACATTCAAGGTTCAGGTTTTCAAGGAGGAGCAGTAGCAAATGAAGATTGGTTTATATCCCCAGAAATAGATTTAACAAACGAAACAGGTTTAAAATTCCAAATTAACCAAGAAGTTGATTTATTTGGTAGTCCAGAAGACCTATTTGACATTATTGTTTCTACAGATTATGTAACAGGTACAGATCCAAAAGCTGCAAACTGGACAGTTTTAAACTTTGATAAAACTGCTTACAGTGATTTAACATTATCTCCAGATTTAGATTTTTCTGCTTATGATGGTGAAACTGTTCACATAGCTTTTAAATATTCTTCAACAGATGATGATTCTCCAAGATGGAGAATAGAATCTTTTGCTGTAAAAACAATTGGAGTTGAAGGAGATTCTGATAATAAAGGTTCATATTATACTTTCGACGGTTCTAGATGGGAAGCTAATGAGGGAGTTTATTATTTAAGTGCTTCTGATTATGATTCTATGGGAGAAGGTTCAGGAAGACCAGGAAGATTTGATAATTTCAGTAGCTCTACTGCACCAGAAAATTATATTCCAACATTTTTAGATAATACATCTCCTTATGATTTTGCACAAGAAGAAGATCAAGTAACTTTAGTATATAGGTTTTTCAATGGAAGTACAGTTTTAAGAGGAAATTCTTACACTGTTGTAAATGGAGTTTGGACACCTCACCAAACAAAATTACAATTTGGTAACGATGGTAATAAGTGGTTACCAGACAATACTATAAAACTTACTTTTACAACAGCAGAATATGCTACTATTGCTAGTGCACTTTCTTCTAAATATCCAGATGCTACAAGTAGTATGCTTAACTTTGGTAATATGGATAGAAGAGCAGGAAATAGTGCTGAGTGGACAAATGAAATGGTTCTTGAAGCAATAGCTGTTATCTTAAACGATGTAAATCCAACTGCTGAAGATGGGCAAAAGTATATTATTACAATAGATGTTTTTAATGGTTCAAGAACCACTGAAGATTTCGCAGTAATAAAAGAAAACGGAATCTGGGTTTACCAATAAACAAATTAAACAAATTAAATGAAAAAAATATATTTTTTATTAGTATCAATTGTATTTGCAAGTTGTATTAATGATGAAAATCCTCCAGCACCAGAAGTTGGTTTAGGTTTAAACGTACCTACTAACTTAGAATTGTACTATGCAACAGTAAAACTTACAGACGATAATGAAGCTAATTTTCAAGCCTTAAGAAAACTTACTGTAGATAGCCATACAACAATACTTTCATATGGTAGCAGACATAATTTCTTATACAATGCAGATGCTAACCTAACAAACCAAGATAATGTTACGTTAATGTATTCTGGAGAAAGTAGATATTGGGAAGAATACACTTCTGGTTCAAATAGTTATATGCCACAAACATTTAACACAGAACACGTTTATCCACAGTCTTTATTAAGAACGAATGATGCAGTAACTGATTTACATCATTTAAGATCAACAGATGCATCAGTTAACTCAAGTAGAAGTAACTTACCTTTTATAGATGGTTCAGGTGATTATAAGCGTATAAATAATAGCTGGTATCCTGGAGATGAGTGGAAAGGAGATGTTGCTAGAATGGTTTTATACCTTAATTTAAGATATCTTGAAAAGATTGATAAAGTTGGTACTAAGGAACTTTTCTTAAAATGGAATTTAGAAGACCCAGTATCTGAATTTGAGCAACAAAGAAACGAAGTAATTTTTGCAGCTCAAGGTAACAGAAATCCTTTTATAGATAACCCATATTTAGTTACTTTAATCTGGGGAGGAAATGCAGCAGAAAATACATGGGAATAAATGTTTTTAATTAACAGATAAGTTAATTTGCAAAACTTCAAAACCACCTCTCAAGAGGTGGTTTTTTTATACATAAAATTGTAACTTTACCCTGTTAATATTTATAACATAATTATGAAAGAAATACACTCTTATTGGGCATACTTAGTATTAGCTATTTTAATTTTTGCAGTAGTAAATGCAATTGTTGGTTTAACTCAAAAAAAACAATTTACAGACAAAGATTTAAGAATTGGACTTTTTACATTAATCGTTTCTCACATTCAATTGTTAATAGGTTTAGGTTGGTATTTTATGTCACCTTGGTTTAAGGCCTTAAAAAACGATGCAGGGCAAGTTATGGGAGATAAATCACTTAGACTTTTAGCTGTAGAACATCCAATAATGATGATTTTAGCAATCGTTTTTGTAACTATTGGATGGTCTAAACACAAAAAGAAGACAAATGATGCTGCAAAGTTTAAAACTTTTGTTATCTTTTATGGAGTTGCTTTAATATTAATTCTTTCAAGAATTCCTTGGAGCAACTGGTTTTAATTAATGAAAATACTTAGCTACATACTATCTCCAATTTTTGCATTAACATTCTTATTGTTATTGGTTATATTTCATCCATTTCAATTGTTGTCATATAACTTATTTGGTGCAAAAGCACATGCAAAAGTGGTAGCCGCTTTAAACTTTTTTTTAGTAAAATCTATGCTTTTATTGGGTATTCCTATCTACCTAAAAAACAAACATAAAATGCCAGAAAATGCATCTTTAATTTTCGTAGCTAACCATCAAAGTACTTTTGATATACCTCCAATAGGATGGTTTTTTAGAAAATATAACCCAAAATTCGTTGCCAAGATTGAGTTGGGTAAAGGCATTCCAAGTGTTTCTTTTAATTTAAGAAATGGTGGAGCAGCATTAATTAATAGAAAAGATCCAAAACAAGCCATAAGTGCTTTGGTTTCCTTTTCAAAAAGAATACAAGAAAATAAATGGGGAGCTATTATTTTTCCTGAAGGAACAAGAAGTAAAACAGGGGAGCCTAAAAAATTTGCTTCAAATGGTTTAAAGGTAATAACTAAATTTAATAAAGATGGTTATGTTGTACCTTTAACTATCAATAATTCTTGGAAGGTATTTAAATATGGTAAGTTTCCATTAGGTTTAGGTAGCCCAATTACCATAATTACGCACGAACCAATAAAAATTGATTCTATGCCTTTTGAAGAATTACTAGAAAAAACAGATTTATGTCTATAAAAAATGTCAGAAAAGAAGTAATGCTAACTTTAGAAAAAAAGATGCAAAGCTTCATGGATGCTTATTTAATACCTGCCGAAAAAATTTGGCAGCCAACAGATTTTTTGCCTAACTCTCAACAAGATTCTTTTATTAGTGAAGTAGAAGAAATTAGAGAAATATCTAAAGAATTGCATGATGATTTCTGGGTGGTATTAGTAGGTGATACTATAACAGAAGAAGCTTTACCAACTTACGAATCTTGGTTGTTAGATTTAGATGGTGTTACTCAAGACCCAGATAATAGCTGGGCAAAATGGGTAAGAACTTGGACAGCCGAAGAAAACAGACATGGAGATGTTTTAAATAAATATTTATATCTATCAGGTAGAGTAAATATGCGTGAAGTAGAAATTTCTACACAACATTTAATTGCAGATGGTTTTGATATTGGTACATCTACAGATCCATATAAAAACTTTGTGTATACTTCATTTCAAGAATTAGCAACTTATGTATCACACAATAATGTTGCAAAAATAGCACGTAAAAAAGGTCATAAAGCCTTGGCTAAAATGTCTAAAATAATTGCTGGAGATGAAATGCGTCATCACCAAGCTTATACTCATTTTGTAAAAGAAATTTTTAAAATTGATGCTAGTGAAATGATGTTGGCTTTTCAACACATGATGAAACATAAAATTGTAATGCCAGCTATGCATTTAAGAGAATCGTTTGGAGCAAAAGGTAGTTTGTTTGATGATTTTTCTACAGTTGCACAAAGAATAGGTGTTTATACAGGTTTCGATTATGTAGATATTTTACAAAAGCTAATCAATACTTGGGAAATTGATAAAATTAATAACCTTACTCCAGAAGCAGAAAAAGCAAGAGATTACTTGATGAAATTGCCAGCAAGGATGTATAGAATTACAGAACGTATTAAAGTCCCTGAAACAGATTTTCAATTTAAATGGATGTTACAACCAAGCTAGTTGATTAACTTTATATTTAAAAAACCTCATTTTATTAATGAGGTTTTTGCTTTTACACATCAATAGAAAAAGAGTCTTTATCATTTAAAAAACCAAGTTTATTTCTAACTGTATTTTGTTCTTTTTTAATCAGTGTAGCTTTAACTAAACCAACTTCATTTTTTGGTAAATGAGCAAGTTCTTTACCTAAAGAATCTACAATTAAAGAGTTTCCAGGGTATGCATAATCATTAGCATCTTTACCAACTCTATTTACTCCAATTGTGTAACTCATATTTTCTATTGCACGAGCTTTTAAAAGTGTATCCCAAGCTTTAATTCGTGCAACAGGCCAATTAGCCATGTAAATCAAAATATCGTAATTTTGGGTATTTCTTGCCCAAACAGGAAAACGCAAATCATAACAAATTAATGGGCAAATTTTCCATCCTTTAAAATCAATAATTATGCTTTCTTTTCCAGAAGTATATACTTTGTCTTCGCCAGCTAAAGTAAAAGAATGCCTTTTATTATAAGTTTCAATTTTACCTGAAGGATGTACAAAAACCAATCGATTAAAGTATTTGTTATCGTCTTTAATAACCAAACTCCCTGTAATTGCAATTTGATGTTTTGAAGCTATTTGTTTCATCCAAGAAACTGTTTTACCATTCATAGTTTCTGCAACTTCTGTTGCATTCATGGTAAAGCCAGTTGTAAACATTTCTGGTAAAACCACAAGATTTGTTTCTGTTGGTAATGTTTGAATAGTATCTTCAAAATAAACAATATTTTTATCTGGATTTTCCCAAAATAAATCAGCTTGAATACCAACAACATGTAACTCGTCTGTCATAAAAATAAATATAGATATTAAAGAACTATAAATGTAAGTTTTTGTAATTTAGAAAACCAAAAATTAGCTATGCAATCTTTTATTTCTGAAACTTTAGATGATATTTTAAAAACTACAAAATCTTTTGAGAATGTAGTTTTTATATTGCCATCTCAAAGAGCAAAAGTATTTGTAAAACAAGAGTTTAAAAATAAAATTAAAGTTGGATTTTTACCAGAAATCTTAAATATAGAGCAACTTATTCAGCAAATTTCTGGTATTCAAAAAGCAGATAATATTCAATTACTTTTTCATTTTTATAGTATTTATAAAAATCAAGAAACTAATCCAGATAGTTTTGATACTTTTTCTTCTTGGGCAATAACTGTTCTACAAGATTTTAATGAAATAGACCAACACCTTGTAGATAACGAACAAATTTTCATCTATCTACGAGATATAGAACGCTTACGAAAATGGTCTGTAAAAGGCACTTTTAAAGAAACAGAACTTATTAAAGATCATCATTCTTTTTTAGAAAGATTAAATCAGTATTACAATGCTTTTTATCAATTTTTACTCAAAAAAGATATTGGCTATCAGGGTTTAATGTATAGAGAAGCTTCAAAAAAAATAGATGATTATTTAGATAAAAATCAGAACAAAAAGTTTTTTTTTATTGGCTTTAATGCATTAAATAAAGCTGAAGAGTTATTATTTCAAAAAGTATTAGAAAGAGGTAATTCTGAAATTTATTGGGATATTGACACTGTTTTTTTTAACAACAATCATCAAGCTGGAAGATTTATTAGAAAGTATAAAAGTACTTGGAAATATTATGAGAAGAATAACTTAAAAACTTTAGGAAATTCATTTTCAAAACCTAAGAAAATAGAAGTAATTGGTGCTGCAAAAAATACTACTCAAATAAAATATATTGGAGAAATTTTAGCTTCAAAAAAAGATATTAAACATACAGCTTTGGTTTTAGCAGATGAAACGCTTTTGCCAATTACCTTAAATTCTTTGCCAAAATCAATTGAAGCTATAAATATTACCATGGGTTATCCTTTAAAAGATGTACCTACCACAAGTTTGTTATTTGCTGTTTTTCAACTCTTTTTATCTCAAGAAAAATTACAGAAAAAAGAGTTGAATCAGTTTTATTATAAAGATGTAATACGAGTTTTTAAGCATCAATCTATTTATGGCTTGGTTCAAAATATGGATGCTTTTACAGAGCAAATAGCAAATAATAACCAAATGTTTATTACTTATAATGATATAAAAGCACTCTTAAATAATGACGCTGAAGAAGTGAAAAATGCGTTGCTTAATTTGTTTGAACCTATTACATCAATAAATAATTTTATTGCACATATTTTAGCGCTTATTAACCTTTTAAAAGAACGCGTAACTACACTAGAAAAAGAATATTTGTTTCGCTTTTACACTGTATTTAATCAATTACAAACGTTACAAAACGAGTTTAATTATTTTACTGATTTAAAAACACTTTCTCAGCTTTTTAAGCAACTAATTTCATCAGAAAATTTATCTTTTCAAGGAGAACCTTTAAAAGGATTACAGTTAATGGGAATGTTAGAAACTAGAGTTTTAGATTTTGAAAACATTATTCTAGCATCCACAAATGAGGGGATTTTACCAGCAAGTAGTCAGCAGAATTCTTTTATTCCTTTTGATGTAAAAGTTGAGTTTGGTTTGCCAACTTACAGAGAAAAAGACGCTATTTTTTCGTATCACTTTTTTAGATTGATACAAAGAGCAAAGAATGTATATATTCTCTATAATACAGAACATGATGCATTTGGCAGTGGTGAAAAAAGTAGGTTCGTTACTCAGTTAGAAATGATGCGAACAGATGTTATTCAAAAACAGGTTTTACCAAAAATTGTAGTTCAAAAAACAACATTAAAAGAAGTTGATAAAACCAATAATGTTTTAGAAAGGTTACAAGAAATTGCTAAAAGTGGTTTTTCACCATCTTCATTAACAAATTATTTGCACAACCCAATTTCCTTTTACAAACAGAAAATATTAAAAATAAAGGAGTTTGATGATGTAGAAGAAACAGTTGCTTTTAATACTTTAGGTACTGTGGTTCACGAAACTTTAGATGAATTGTACAAGCCTTTTATAGGTAAATTCTTAAATGTTGATGCAATTACAAAAATGGAAAAATTAGCTCAAGATTTAATTGTAAAACATTTTAAAATTCACTTTAAAAATGGTGATTTATCTACAGGGAAAAACCGTTTAATATTTGAGGTTGCAAATAGGTTTGTTGTTAATTTTTTAGCACTAGAAAAAGAGCTTTTACAAGATAATAATAATCAATTGAAAATTATTGCAACAGAAGAAAATCTATCAGCAGAAATAGCAATTGATGGGTTAGATTTTCCTATAAAACTACATGGTAATGTAGATAGAGTTGATGAGTTAAATGGCGTAATTAGAATTATAGATTACAAATCTGGTATGGTAAAATCTTCTGAATTAAAAGTATTAGATTTTGAGCTTTTAAGAGAAAAAAAACAGTTTAAAGCCATTCAAGTTTTGTTATATAGTTATTTATATACTCAAAGTAAAAACTTTGATTTTACAAAAACATTACAGGCAGGTATCTATTCTTTTAAGAATTTAAATAATGGTTTTTTAGCAATTAATTTTTCGTCTAATTATAGAACACCAGATTATAGAATTACTGAAGCCAATTTAGAAGAATTTTTAACAGAAATTAAAAGTTACCTTTTAGAGATATTTAATATAAATATATCTATTGAAGAGAAAGAAACTTCTTACTAAAGTGGTTTTACCACCAACCTCTTATGTTGTAAATTTCTCTAGGCTGATTTTTAGCTCTAGCAACATTTACGGCTCTCATAGCTTTTAATTCTTCGTTCTTATAATCGTTTAAGTTTTCTTGCTGTTTTAAAACAAAGTTCCAAGCTCTACTTTCTCTTTTGTCAAGTTTTGAATTGATTTTATTATAAAAAGATTTCATAGAGTTATAACAAGATGAAGAAGGGTTTATTTGCGATAAGTATTCGCCAGCAGCTCTTGCAGAACTTAAATTTTGACCTACCATCCATTCAGCTTCAGCTTTAGACAATAACACTTTACAGTCAAAGTTTATTTTCTTTCTGTAAACACTTTTTATTTTGTTTGTAACTCTATTATAACAGCTTTTAGATACGCTAGGTACAGAGTTTATTAAGGCTATAGCTTCATCATATCTCTCTGTATTTACAAGTTGATCTATGTCGTTTAAGATGATGTCACAATCATTATAATACTGCATTATTTTTTCTTTAGAACTGTTTAATAATGCTATGATTCCTGAATTTTTTGCGTTTATAGTTTTTACTGCAGAGATAAAGGCTTTTGTTTCATTTGTACCAACTCCTTTTGCGCTAATAAAAGTACTTCCATACTTAGTGCCTGTAAAACCATCTCCAACAAACAGTGCTATTTCTAACTCTAAAGATACTTTGGGTGGTGCTCCAGAAACAATATACTTATTTAATACAGAGATGTTTGGTGTAATTATAAATCTATTTGAGTATCCTGTAGAACTTCCAAATCCGTTTCTACTCACAATTTGAGCGAGTTTACTTTGTAAATTGTTTTTTGCAATAGCAGGTAAATATTCCACTTGATCAGAAACATAAGGTAAAATAGAAATTCTATCTTGGTCAGAAAGTTTTTTTTGAGCAAAACTTGAACTAGCAGCTACTATAAAAAATACGGCTAAAAAGATTTTTATTGTTTTCATATTATTTACTACCTAAAATTAATGTTGCTTCTCCTAAACCACGTGTTGTTAGTTTATTTTCTATATTAAACTCTTTCTTTAAAAACCTGCTTAAGTTTCTAGCAAATCTTCGAGTATCCATGGCTACTTGTCTTCCATTTCTGTCATAAAATAACGGAATTCTTACTTGTTCCAAAACCAGCATATTTTCAGTTGCGTCTGTTGTAGAGAATCTTCCACTAACAGTGTTATCTGCAAACCAATCTTCAATTAAAATGCCAAGTTCCTCTTCGTCACTACCAAAATAAGATTCTAAATCATACTCCCAATCATCCCAACGTTTTATCCTTATAGATACTTCTCTTCCATTTTCAAATAAATCATCAAAATGAGCTTGTAGGGAGTTCGTAAATGGGTCCATATATGATATTACTGCTTCTTCTAATAATACTATTATTTCTGATGAAAACGTAGGGCTTCCAGTACCTGCAGCTGTAGCTACTTGTTTATTTGAATAGGCATCTAAACCTTGTAGATTAAAGGTTAATGATTTTTTTGGGCCAACAGAATTAATTGTCCATGTTAGTTGTAAGATAATATCTGCTTTGGCTTGATTTAATATTTGATCAATTGGACTTTCTGCAATAGCTTCTCCTGTACTTTTAGAAGACCTTAAGTTGTCTATTGCACTTGTACTATTTATTGATTTTAAAACAGATTCTGCGTTTTTTAAAGGAAATCCTTTTTCTGCCATCAATCCATTTATTTTACTTATTGCGAGTAAGAGCTCTGTACTTTCTTGAAAAGCCCTTTTATAATCAGGTAAAACCTCTTTAATTCCTTGATTTTCAAACTCTAGAGTGTACCCGTTTTTTATGCACCAATTGTCACTGGGTAAAACCATAAGAGTTGGTTTTTTAGCTTGGGCAAATATTGTATTGGTTATTGCTAACAAAACTAGTAATACAAAATTCTTTTTCATCTTTATATCTTTATGTTATTGTTAATATAGTTAAGTAGCTCATTTCTTTTAACTATTACTTGTATTTCAAAAGCTTTTTTACCTTCTTTTAATTCGCTTCTCTCTACTCTTTTTGTATTTGGTCTTGATACAAACCTTAAGAAATCACCGTTTTTGCTATAAAAGTTATCAAAAAAGTTTTTGTTATCTCTTTTTACGTTAGGGTTAGAAATTATTGGTGTAATAGAGCAGTTTGTTCTAAAGCCTTTAAACAAAACATCATCTATTGCATTTCTTCTTGCATTTAATTCTGCTTGGCCTTGATCTACTCCTTGCCCCCAAGCTTTTACTAAAATAGTTCCATCTCTATTTTGATTTACACAATCTGTATCATAATTATAATAACCAGAAATTACATTTGTGTCTTGCTTTACTTTGCATGCTTGAAAAAGCAAAGTTAATAGGAGAATAAATCCAATTTTTTTCATAATTATAATATTTTAAAACCCAGATGATAATTTTTTTATAATACCAGCTCCTTCAAGCTCTTTTCTAAGTGCATTTTTGTTTATAGACAACATAATACCAATTTTATGATATCTTTTTCTGCCAATTTTTACAACAAACCTATCGTTTGCGCCAATAGCACCTCCAGTGGTAAGTGTAACAAACTTACCATATTTACCTCCAGGACTAAAAAACTCATTGAAATATGCTTTATTTTGTTCTTGTACATTTGGGTCTGTTACTAACGCTGGTTGTGTAACACAACTTCTGTTTGTAGATGTAATTCCCTTAAAAATTAAACCATGGACTGCATTTTTTTTGGCTATTTCTATGTCTAAATTTCTTTTATCAGAAAAAGAAAATACTTTTATTAGAAAGTCTCCATTGGTTCCTACTCCTTCACATATAATTTCATAATTCCATTTTAACTCTAGGGCCTGTCTTTTTTTTCTTCTACTTTGTCCAAAAATCATTGAGGTTGCAAAAAGGAATAAACATAAAATTGATATTGTTTTTTTAATTTTCATAAGTAGGTAGTATTAATTTATTTGTCTTATTAGCATTCCAGAGGCATACTTTCCTTTTCCTTTAAACAAGGTGTATTCTAACTTTTCTTTTTGTTCTTCTTCTTTTTTAATTTTCTTTACCTTTTTCTTCTTTTTCTTTTTGTTCTTCTTCTTTTTATTGAATAAGGATAAGTATGGAATTTTTTTACTTAAAGCAGAACCTATTCCTTTGGTTACAGCTCCTGTTTTTGTAGGTTCTTTTACAGTTGCAATCTCTTGTTCTTCAGAAAGATAAGCATTGTCCCAAATATTTTTACTATCAACTTTAATTACACCAACTCTTTTATATGATGTTATGCCCTCTTCATCTATGGTTTGTTCTAAAACTTCGAATCTATCTCCTTTTTCTATACCTTCTTTTGTTCCAATTTTAGCTGAAATAGGATCACCAGATAAAAGTGGCGTTTTTACTCTAAACTCTTCAAAAGTTCTTTGAAGTTTACCAATGTTTTTATCGATAGCTCTAACAGTTGCAATTTCTATTAACTGATCATTGCTTTTTGTTGTAAATATTGTGGATTGTAAATTATTTCTAGAAACTTCACTACCAACGTATTTTAATTTAAAAAGATCTGTTTTGTCAAAAGCATCTCTTTTTTTAGGGTCTGCATTTGAAGCATCAATCCAATATTTTTCGTAAAATGTATTTGCGGTTTCATCATCCCAAACAAGCTGATATAAATAGGTAGTTGTAACAATATAATATCCTTTACCAACTACGTCTGAAGCTATTTTTGCAGTATTTGCAACTGTAACAACATCTTCTGCTCCTGGAATAAAAGAAGCAACACTACTAACAGCATTTAAAAAACCTCCTCTTTTTTTAGCAGATTTTTCTTTATTGGTATATTTATAATCGTAAACAATTAAAAATGTGTTGCCAATAAGTTCTGTACCAGCATCTTTTAACAGTGCATTTCCTCTTATAGAACTATTTGCTATTTGATTACTTAAATCAGAGGCATTGTATTGTCCTCTTTCAGCAATCAAATCCATATTAAAATATCCATCAGGGCTTCTGTTAAACCATTTTGCTACAAGCTCTTTAGCAATATTATTTCTATTTAAATAGTTCTCTATATTTTTTGTTTGATCTTTTTGTGCACCTTCACCTTCAATTAAGTATGGCCCAATATTATGATCATTAAACTTCGGTGATAATTCAGAGTTTCCAAATGAGTTTCTAATGATGTTATTACGTTCTCTTTTAGCATCGTTAATCATCATTGTATATAAAGAACTTCTTCTATACTTTAAATCTTTAAAATCGTTGTATTCTTTTTCTAAATCTTCGACATCTGTTTTTTTACCAGTTGAAGAAACTGTAGATGCTGAAGTAACAGTGCTACTTGAGGTTTCTCTATTTTTATTTTCTAAATATGCTTTAAGTGCAAGGTCTCTTTTATTTGAGCCAAAATTCACTTTATTTTCTGTAGGCGAACTTGTTGAGTTTGAAATACTCTTTGCTGATGAGATGTCATCTAAGTTTACGGATGCTAAGCTAGATAATTTTTCGTTATGTGCAGAGTTTGCAGCATCTATACTTGCTATCTGTTTTGCAGCTAGCTTGTAATCTTCTTTAAAGTAAGGACCTATGTTTCCATTATATTCTAAATCAACAATTCTTAAAGAGCTAGACATGCTATTACCTCCTGCTAATTCAGATTTTGATGTTTGTTGAAATGAAGCTAATATACCATCCACTTCTTTATAATCTGTAATATAAGTTACAGATTCCATTTGATCTGTTTTTACTTTTGAACCTATTAAAAGACCAGTTTCTTTTGAATAATACAACTGAGTTTTCATTTCAGTCCCAGCAGGATTAGAAACTTGATTTAACACGTAACAATCTTCGCCATTAAATTTTTCTGTTGCTACATTTTCATCATAGGTACTTAAATCAAAATCTGTAGGAAAGATTTTAATTTTTTTATACATGCTTGTAATTTCAGGTGTAAAAGGTGTTTTGTTTTTAAATGCTTTTAAATAGGTATATCCTTTTTTACCATCAAAATATATGTAAGAAGAGAAGTCGTCATTTACTCCAGAAATGCTTACCATTTTACCATCTTTGGTAAATGATTGAATCATTTTGGATTTTGTTGTAGTAGTATTGCCTCCAAAATTCATTACGCTAACCATTGAGGTTTTTTGAATTTTGTTTTGAACTTTTTCTATAGCATCTTCACCACCAATAGCTTTTAAGTAGTTTTTTAGCACCAGTTCAACTGATACGTTTTCTTGTGATAATGAGGTTTGTTCTTGAGAATTTAAATAATTTATACCAGTAAATAGTATAACGATTAGGCTAAGTTTTATCTTTTTCATAGTTTTTAATTAAATAGCAGGGTGCTGCAATTTATAAAAAAATTATGAAAAAATTATGAAAAATTTAAGAATTACCTGTTTTCGATGTGAGAAAAACAATTTTAAGGCTACTTTCCTTTTAAAATCAATAAAGGAACATTGGTGTAGAATTCTTCTTTTAAAATAGTACTTTTTTCCCAAAGTTTTTTGAAGAAACCACGTTTGCGTCTAAACACACA
>CAXBAC010000011.1:0-16759 GCA_963973485.1 uncultured Polaribacter sp.
ACATCATAAACACTTAGAAATGGACACAGAAACGCTTTTAAAAGCATTTAATGCAAGAAATAAAAATACTTTAATGGAAACACTTGATATAGAATATGTTGCTATTGGAGAAGATTTTTTAACAGCAAAAATGCCTGTTTCTTCTAAAGTGCATCAACCTTATGGACAATTGCATGGAGGTGCAACAGCTGCTTTAGCAGAAACTGTTGGTAGTGCTGCTTCCAATTTTTTTATTGATAGTAAAAATCAATTTATAAACGGAATTCAATTGTCTATAAACCACATAAAAAGCAAGAGAGAAGGTATTGTTTTTGCAACTGCAAAAAATATTCATAAAGGCAGAACAACCCATTTATGGGAAGTGCATATTGTGGATGAAAACGATGCGTTAATTTCTGTAGCAAAAATGACAAATATTGTTTTGCCAAAAAAGTAGTAACAATTTTGTTTACATGTGATTTATAATCTTAATTCAACAACAACAACAACATCAACATCAATTTGAATTTATTAAATAAAATAAGCAGTTATTATACACAAAATAAACCTTTTGTGGCATATAGAAAACCAAACGATAAATTAGTTTCTGGTTATTTTATGAGTGATAATTTTTTGTGTTTTACTGATGATTATTCGCAATCTGGTTTTGTTTTTTCTCCTTTTGATACCAATAAAAAAGGAATTTTATTTCCTTTGGAGAAGTCATCAATTGAGAGAGAACAAATAGAAATAAATGAAATTCAAAATTATAAAATAGAAGAGCAGCAAGATTTAACAGCACAAGAGAGTCATATACAAATTGTAGAAAAAGCAATAAAAGCAATTAATGAAAGTGATTTACAAAAAATTGTAATTTCTAGAAAAGAAGTTTTGAACTTATCAACTTTCGATTTAATTTCAATTTTTAAAAATTTATTGTTTAGTTACACTTCTGCATTTGTTTACGTTTGGTATCATCCAAAAATAGGTTTGTGGTTTGGAGCTACACCAGAAACACTTTTAAAAGTAAATGAAAATATTTTTAAAACCATGTCTTTGGCAGGCACACAGGAGTTTGTAAATCAAGAAAAAGTTGTTTGGAAAAATAAAGAGTTAGTAGAACAGCAATTGGTTACTACATTTATAGAGCATCAATTACAACCTATTGCTGAAGGTTTAGAGATTGATAAAACAGAAACAATTAGAGCAGGAGATTTATTGCACTTAAGAACAAAAGTAGAAGGTGTATTAAACAAAGAAGCTAATTTAAAAGCTTTAATAAAAGCATTACACCCTACACCTGCAGTTTGTGGTTTGCCAAGAGAAAAAGCTAAAAAATTTATTGTAACAAACGAATTGTATGATAGAAGTTATTATACTGGTTTTTTGGGGGAGTTGAATATAAAAGATACTGAATCAGATTTTAAGAAAACTGAATTGTTTGTAAACTTAAGATGCATGTCTGTAGAAAATGATATCGCAAATGTTTATGTTGGTGGAGGTATTACAAAAGATAGTGATGCAAAGAAAGAATGGTTAGAAACTGTTTCTAAATCTAAAACAATGAAGAAAGTTTTATAATGTATAAAACCGTAAACAATAGTTTGTTTACGGTCTTACAAGTGTAAAATTGAATTTGAATTAAAAGTCTTTTAAAACTATTTAGTAATAATAATTTTTTAAAAGGTTTAAATATCATCAAAAGAAACGTCTGTGAAATTTTTTGCAGATGTTGTTTCTTCTGTAGAAGTGTTATTTTCCTCTTTTTTAAAGTCTTTTTGATGACGCTCACTAATTACTTCATTACCTTTTTCAGCAACAATATAATCAGTAGCTTTTTTTAGCATTTCATGAAAATCAGCAAAATCTTCTTTATAAAGATATATTTTATGTTTTTGATAATGGAAAGAGCCATCATCGTGTGTAAATTTTTTACTTTCTGTTACTGTTAAATAGTAGTCATCTGCTTTTGTAGCTCTAACATCAAAAAAATAGGTTCTTCTTCCTGCTCTTAATACTTGAGAAAAAATTTCTTCCTGTTCAACTCTCTCTGCCATAATCTTTAAATAGTTGTTAACGTATGTTTGTTATACATACAAATCTAATAAAATATTTTACGTAGCAATGTTAAAGATTAAATTTCTTTTTCTAAAAGTTGTTGTTCGTATAAATCTTTATAATAACCCTCTGTGTTTATTAATTGATTGTGAGTACCTTGTTGTGTAATTTTACCATCATCTAAAACAATAATTTTATCAGCATTTTTAGCTGATGATACTCTATGACTGATTATAAAAGTAGTTTTATTTTTAGATACTCTTTCTAAATTGGCTAATATTTTTTCTTCAGTTTCTGTGTCTACAGCAGATAAACAATCGTCAAAAATTAAAATTTTAGGGTTTTTAATAATGGCTCTAGCAATAGAAACACGTTGTTTTTGTCCACCAGATAAAGTTACTCCACGTTCTCCTAAAATAGTATTATAGCCGTTTTTAAAGTCTTTAATGTTATCATGAACCACTGCATTTTTTGCAGCTTCTATAATTTCATTTTCTGTGGCATCTTTTTTACCGAATTTAATATTATCTCCTATAGATTCTGAGAACAAAAATGGATCTTGAGGCACAAAACCAATTTGATTTCTAATATCGTTTAAATTTGCTTGAATTATAGGCTTATCATCAATTAATATTACACCTTCATTTACATCATACAATCTAGAAATTAGTTCTATAATTGTAGATTTTCCTGAACCTGTTTTACCCAATATAGCCAATGTTTCTCCTGCTTCAACAGTTAAATTTATATTTTTTAAGGCTGTAATATTGGTATCATCATAAATAAAAGTAACATCTTTAAAAGTTACTTTACCTTCTATAGTTGTTGGTTCTGTTGCATAGTTTTTAATTTCTGGAACTTCATCTAAAAACTCGTTAATTCTTGCCTGAGAAGCTTCTGCTTGTTGCACCATAGAAGTTACCCAACCCACAACAGCAACTGGCCAAGTTAAAATGTTTACGTACAAAATAAATTCAATAATTACTCCAGATTGTATTTCTCCATTTATGTATCGCAAACCTCCAATATATATTACAATCAAATTACTTATACCAATTAGTAAAACCATTAATGGAAAAAAGAGTGCGTTTGCTTTCTGAAGGTCTATATTCTTCTCTTTACTTTCGTTAGATATTTCATCAAAATCTCTAATGATAGAAGCTTCAATTCCATAGGACTTTACGACATCTATACCTGAAAAAAATTCTTGATTAAATGTGGTTAATTTCGATAAATATTGCTGTACAATATTACTTCGTTTGTGAATAACCTTACTCAAAAAAAATATTGATACAGATAAAAGAGGGAAGGGAATTAGTGTATATAAAGTAAGTTGCTTATCAACCTGAATCATTTGTGTAAACCCAACTACTAACAAAACAATCATGTTCATAGTATACATTATTGCTGGGCCCACATACATTCTTACTTTAGAAACATCTTCACTAATTCTATTCATTAGATCACCAGTTCTATTTTTTTTGTAAAAATTTAAAGACAGTTTTTGGTATTGTTGATAGATTTCATTCTTTAAATCAAACTCAATTAGTCTAGATGTTACAATTATAGTTTGCCTCATTAAAAAAGTAAAAAAACCGCTTAATAATGCAACACCAATAATAATTAGCACATTCATTAAAAGCTCGTGTTTTACATAGTCTAAATCAGAAACTGTATCATTTAGATATTCTTCTACAATGTTAAAAGAATCGCCAATAATTCGTGGCACCTGAAGAGCAAGTAATTTAGCTAATATGGTAATGAGCAAACCAATTAAAATTCGCCATTTGTATTTCGAAAAATATTTGTTTAAATATTGTAAAGCTTTCAAGAAAAATAAATTATAAGAAAGCACGAAGATACGAGTTTAAAAAAGATATATTTTCTTAAAAAAGAATTAAAAATAGGTACACAAAACTAAAATAATACTACTTTTGCAGCGCAACAAACAGCAAATATATTTAAGTTCTTTTCAATGATTAACAGAAGACATATTCGAGTTAAAGTAATGCAATCTGTATACGCTATGCAACAATCTCATAATGATGATGTTGTAAAAGAAGAAAAATTTTTAAAATTTAGTATTTTAAAAATATTCGATTTGTACGTGCTAAACTTATACTTATTAGTAGAAGTACAAAAGCTAGCAGCAAAAAAAATTGCCCTATCTAAAAAGAAAATTCTTGCTACTCAAGAAGATTTAAAACCCAATACAAAATTTATAGACAATCCAATTATCAATGCAATTGCAGAAAGCATAAGCATAGAAAGTTATTTAGAAGTAAATAAATTAGACAATTGGTCTGCAGATGATGAGTATGTGAAAATTATTTTTGATGAATTGCAAAAAAGCGATTTGTATAAAAATTATTTACAAGCAGAAGAATCTTCTTTTAAATTGGATAAAAATTTTGTGGTAGATTTTTATAAAGAAATAATAGCGCCGAATGAAAAACTAGCAGACTATTATGAAGATAAAATGATTTCTTGGGTAGATGATATTCCTTTTGTAAATACTTGGGTTTTAAAAACATTAAGTAAGCAAAAAGCAAATGCTACTTTTACCTTAGGCTCTTTGTATAAAGACAAAGATGATGAAGATTTTGTATCTGATTTGTTTAGAAAAACAATTTTGAAACACAAAACCTACGAACAAGACATTACAGATAAAACACCAAATTGGGAATCAGATAGAATTGCAGATATAGATATGATTCTCATAAAAATGGCAATTACAGAATTTATTAATTTTCCGTCAATACCTGTTAGGGTAACCATTAATGAATATATTGAAGTTGCAAAAGATTATTCAACTACTAAAAGTAGTTACTTTATTAATGGTGTTTTAGATAAAATTTCTAAAGATTTTACAAAAAACAAAAGAATCGTTAAAATAGGAAGAGGTTTATTATAAATTTGTATAACCAAATTTTAATTTATTATTTTTACAAAAATTAATTTAATCATGAAAAAATCAACAATTTTAACTGCATTTTTAGTATCAGCAATGGCATTTACTTCTTGTGATAAAAAAGGAGATGCGTCTTCAAAAATCAACAAAGAAAATTTAGAGAGTGCTAAATCAAGAGATGTAGAAATTAAAAATGGAGCTGCTTTAGTAACTTTTGATGAAACTGAATATGACTTTGGTACTGTTACAGAAGGAGAAGTGGTAGAAACCGTTTTTAAAGTAACTAACTCTGGTAAAACAGATTTAGTAATTACAGATGCTCAAGTAACTTGTGGTTGTACAGTACCAGTTTGGCCAAAACAACCTATTAAGCCAGGAGAAACAGAAGAAATTCAAGTACGTTTTAATACTGCAGGTAAAAGTAACAGACAGCAAAAAAATATTACTTTAATTACAAATACAGCTTCTGGAAGAGAAATATTAACGCTTAAAGGTATGGTTACCCCAAAAGCATAACATTCGAATATATAAATGGATTCAGGAAGTTTAGCAAGTATGCTGCCTTTTTTGGCAATGATAATAGTCTTATATTTTTTTATGATAAGACCACAAATGCAACGTCAAAAAAAGGAAAAAGCATTCCAAGCAGAAATTAAAAAAGGAGCTAGAGTAATTACTACTAGTGGAATACATGGTAAAATTGTTGAAATTAATGCAACAGATAATACCATTACAATAGAAACAGGAGCAGGTAAAATTAAATTTGAACGTTCTGCAATTTCTATGGAGCTAAGTAAAAAATACGCAGCCCCAACAAAAAAATAGATTTTTAAATCATATATAAAGTGAGCTTTTTCTTTTTATTTAGAGAAAGCTCACTTTTTTGTTCACAAGCTTTTTATTAGATTGCAGTAAAATTATTAAAGTGAAAACTTCTAAGAAAATACCAAAAACATTTATCGTTTTTTTAATAGTATCTTTTTTTATATGGCTATTAATTACATTTTCTAAAGAATATACAACAGTAATATCAATGCCTGTTGCTTACAAAAATATTCCTCAAAACAAGTTGTTTCAAGAAAAGCCTCAAAAAGAATTAGAACTCTCTGTTAAAGCATCTGGTTTTAAAATTTTAGCAACGCAATTACGCAAAAAAACAATTAGCTTAAATATTGCATCAGTAACTAAAAATAAAAAAGGTAACTTTTATTTAGTTACTAAAAAGCAGTCTTTAAAAATTGAAAAACAGCTTTTTTCTGGTGTAAGTTTATTGGATATAGAACAGGATACCATTTTTTTTAATATTGGAGAACTTGCTTCAAAAAAAGTACCTGTAGTTCCAAATGTTGATATCAATTATCATATTGGGTATGATTTATTAGGAGACATCACTTTAAACCCAGATTCGGTTACCATTTCTGGACCAGCATTAAAACTTTCTAAAATAAATAAGTTAGAGTTGAATCCTTTAAAGTTGGCAGATGTAAAAGCTAATTTTAATGAGACTATTTCTATAGCAAAACCTGAAAATTTTACAGGTATTAAGCTTAATAAAACTAAAGTTGCTATATCTGGTAAGGTAGATAAATTTACAGAAGGAACTGTAAATGTACCTTTTACCATAAAAAACTTACCTGAAGATGTTAATTTAACTTTTTTAAATGAAAATGTTAAAGTAGTTTTTATTGTAGCATTATCAAATTTTGGTAAAGTTTCAGCATCTTCTTTTGCAATTGAATGTGATTACGAAATATCTAATGAAAATAATTTGAGTTATTTAATTCCGCAAGTTACATCTAAACCAACTTTTGTAAAAAGCATGAAATTAATTCCGTCTAAAATCGACTTTCTAATACAAAAATAAATGAAAATAGTTGGTTTAACAGGAGGTATTGGAAGTGGTAAAACTACTGTTGCAAACATGTTTGCTAAGTTCGATAATGTTGCAATTTACATTGCAGATAAAGAAGCAAAACAATTGATGCAAACTTCTTTGATTATAAAAGAAAAAATCATTGAAGAATTTGGTTATGAGTCTTTTGTTGAAAATCAGTTAAATAGAAAATTTATTGCAGATTTAGTTTTTAAAAATAAAGAAAAACTACATACTTTAAACACAATAGTTCATCCAGAAGTTCGTAAACATTTTCAAGAATTTGTAAAAAATAATGCAGATAAATCTTATATAATTTACGAAGCTGCAATATTATTTGAAAGTAAAAGCGATGCTTTTTGTGATGTTATAATAACAGTTTATGTCGATGAAAGTATTAAAATTAATCGTGTTTTAAAGAGAGACAATACTACAAAAATAGAAGTGTTAAATAGGATGAAAAACCAGTTAAGTGACACTCATAAAATGCTACAGTCTAACTACATTATTTACAATAAAGAGTTAAAAGAAACTAAGCTTCAAGTTCAGAAAATCCATAATATTTTAACAGAAAAATCTTAATTTGTTTAAATATCTTTAACAGATTTGTTAAATTACTCTTAAAATTAAAATAAATTTGTTAATCAACGTTAAAAACGCAAAGTTCAATATTTTATTAAATTATCTTTGATATATGGGCAAAAAAATGTTTGTTCTTATCGTAATTTTAATGAGCATTTCCTTAATTGGAATTATAGCTGTACAGCTCTATTGGATTGATAATGCAGTAGAAAGTAAGAAGCAACAATTTAAAAACGATGTTCAAAAATCTTTAGGTAGAGTATCAGAAAGAATAAACGAAAAAGAAAAGAATTTTATTGATAGTGAAATTGAAGGTATGTTAGAAAATATTGGTTTGGCAAATGCTGCTCAAATCAAAAATTATTTTTTTCAAGAAATAGATACTACTACAAAACAGAAATTTACTTATGGTGCTACAATTTTAGAAGAGAATTTTAAGATTCCTACAGATGAGTTTATAGATAACGATTCAATTATCTTAAAACGTGTTACAGGGAAGCAAGATTTTTTTCAAACCAGAACAGTTAAAGGTTTAGATAAAATGTCGTCTGTTGAAGATAAAAAAACTTCTTTTACAAAACGATTTTCTAATATTGATAAAGAGTATAATTATAAACTGTTTAAAAGTATTTTCGATAGAAAACCCTTGAATCAAAGAGTTAGTAATAGAGAGTTAAATGCTACAATTAAAGATGAGTTAAATAAAAGAAATATTTTTTTAGACTTTAAGTATGGTGTTTATGGGGTAGATGGTTTGGCAACAAAATTAAAATCGGGTTATTATACAATCAATACTAATGATAGTTATAAATATCCGTTATTTTTTGATACTAATGGTTTGCCAAAGCATTTTCTGTATGTAACTTTTCCAACAAAAAATAATCATATATTATCTGGTATTTCAGGTATTTTGCTTTTATCTCTATTTTTTATTTTTATAATTATTATAGCGTTTTCTAGTTCATTATACCAGTTGATAAAACAGAAAAAAATATCAGAAATTAAAACGGATTTTATCAACAATATGACTCATGAGTTTAAAACGCCAATTGCAACAATAAATTTGGCTATAGATTCTATTAAAAATCCTAAAATTATTAGTGATCAAGAAAAAGTGCTTCGCTATATAAACATGATTCGTGACGAAAATAAAAGAATGCATACACAAGTAGAAAATGTATTACGAATATCAAGATTAGAAAAGAATCAGTTAGATATCAGTAAGGAAACCATAGATATTCACGACACAATTGTGGAAGCCTTAAGTCATGTTCATTTATTAATAAAAGATAGAAAAGGAGTTGTAAATACACATTTTGAGGCAATAACATCAGAAATTTCTGGAAACGAATTTCACTTAACTAATGTTGTTGTTAATATATTAGAAAACGCAATAAAATATAGTTTAGATGCACCAAAAATAGATGTATATACACAAAGTACCAACAAGTTCTTTATTTTAAAAGTAAAAGATGAAGGAATTGGTATGAATAAAAATGTACAAAAGAATGTTTTTGATAAATTTTACAGAGAACAAAAAGGCAATATTCATGATGTTAAAGGTCATGGACTAGGCTTAGCTTATGTAAAAGAAATTGTAGAAAAACATCATGGAACAGTTTTTGTTGAAAGTGAAAAAGGACAAGGAAGTATATTTACAGTAAAATTACCTTTAATTTAAAAAGTTTATAAAATGGGAAGTAAAAAGATTTTATTAGTAGAAGATGATCCAAATTTTGGAACAGTCTTAAAAGATTATTTAGCATTAAACGATTATAATGTTACACACGCTAAAGATGGTATAGAAGGTTTAATTATGTTTAAAAACAGCGATTACGATTTGTGTATTTTAGATGTAATGATGCCAAGAAAAGATGGTTTTTCATTAGCGCAAGATATTAGAACAACCAATAAAGAAGTGCCAATTATATTTTTAACAGCTAAAACATTAAAAGAAGATGTTTTAAAAGGATATGCTGTTGGTGCAGATGATTATTTAAATAAACCTTTTGATTCAGAGGTTTTACTGCATAAAATTAAAGCTATTTTACAACGTAAAGAAACAGATAAAACAGCAGAATCAGAACAATTTGAATTTACAATCGGTTCTTTCTTCTTCAATTCTAAGTTAAGACATTTATCTGTAGGTAAAGATGGTGAACCAAGTAAATTATCACCTAAAGAAAGTAAATTGTTACGCATGTTAGCTATCCATAAAAATGATTTAATGCCAAGAGAATTAGCATTAACAAAAATTTGGAGAGATGACAATTACTTTACTTCTAGAAGTATGGACGTTTATATTGCAAAATTACGTAAATATTTAAAAGAAGATGAGCAAGTAGAAATTTTAAACATTCATGGTGAAGGGTTTAGGTTGGTTGATAAATCTTAAAAAATAATAAACTTCCCCAAAAAAAATAACTCAACTTAATTTTAAGTTGAGTTTTTTTGTATTTTTATATTATGGCTGATTTTATTAGAATTTATAACGAAAATCCAAACCCTAAAGAAATACAGAAAGCTGTAAAGGCGTTAAAAAATGGAGGTTTAATTATTTATCCAACAGATACAGTCTATGGTTTAGGCTGTGACATTACAAATACAAAAGCTTTAGAAAAAATAGCTTTAATCAAAGGTGTAAAGTTAGAAAAAGCAAATTTTTCGTTTGTTTGTAACGATTTAAGTCACCTTTCTGATTATGTAAAACAAATAGATTCACCAACATTTAAACTTTTAAAGAAGGCCTTACCTGGACCTTATACATTTATTTTACCAGGAAGTAATAATTTACCAAAAGCCTTTAAAAAGAAGAAAACTGTGGGTATTCGTATTCCAGACAACAACATTGCAAGAGCTTTGGTAGCTGCTTTAGGTAACCCAATTGTTTCTTCTTCAATTAGAGATGATGATGATGTTTTAGAGTATACTACAGACCCTGAATTAATTTTTGAAAAATGGCAAAATCGAGTAGATTTAGTAATTGATGGTGGTTATGGAGATAATTATGCTTCTACAATTATTGATGTAACTGGTGATGAACCAGAGGTAATTAGAGAAGGAAAAGGAAGTTTAGATATTTTATAAGCTTTATTTTAAAGTCTTAAATTGTTTTCTTTCTAAAACATAATATTGCCAAACAACGCTAATGTGTAAGTAATAGTTTTGTTTTTTTAGTAGCTTTTTTCGTTTCTTTAAAAATTTAAAAATATTTTTATAAAAACTTAAATGAGCTCTTAAAATAGCCCAAGTGTGCAAAGGTTTTATTTCGAATAAAAATTTAAGACCTGCAATACCGTCTAAAATTAATCGAGAAAAAATTACGAATAAAAACCATTTTTTAGGAACATTTTTTACAATATTTAAAAGACTGTTTCTAAAATTTAAATACGTTTTATGAGGATTTGTTTCTTGCAAAGTAGCACCTCCAACATGATATACAGTTGATGCACCTACGTATTTTACAGTGTGTCCTAAATTTTGAGTCCTCCAACATAAATCAATTTCTTCTTGATGTGCAAAATAATCTTCATCAAAACCATTTAACTGATGAAAAGTTTTAGCTCTTATAAAAAAACAAGCGCCAGAAGCCCAAAAAATATCACTAATATCATTAAACTGATTTTCATCTTTTTCTAGCTCATTAAAAACTCTTCCTCTACAATAAGGATACCCAAATAAATCTATAAAACCACCTGCAGCTCCTGCATATTCGAATTTAGTTTTGTCTTTAAAATCTAAGATTTTTGGTTGAATTATAGCTGTTTTCGAATTATTTCTAAAAACGTCTAAAATAGGAGGTAACCAATTTTTGGTAACTTCTATATCAGAATTTATTAAACAATAAATATCGGCTTTAACAGTTTGCAAAGCATCATTATAACCTTTTGCATAACCACCATTTATTTTATTTTCTATAATTTTTACTGATGGATAAAACTCTTTCACGAAAGCTATAGAATTATCTGTAGATGCATTATCAGCAACATAAATATCAGCATCATTCATGCTAAAGTTTATGATTGAAGGTAAAAACTGCTCTAAGAGTTGTTTTCCATTCCAATTTAATATGACTATTGCTGTTTTCAAGATTGCGAATTTACATTTTAATAGTGACTTTTTTTCTAAAGTTATCTTAATTATAATTAGGGATATCTTTTAGAAAAATATAGGTTTCGTTTTCAAAGTCCATTTTGCAATAAAAATGTTGTAAACCATTGGTAACAATTAAATAATTGGCTTTTAATTTTAAGTTGTATCTCGCAATTTGATCGAAAGTAGCTTGTGTAATTTGTATCTGAGGTGCTTTGCATTCCACAATAATATCTGGATTTCCTGTTTTGTTAAACACTAAAATATCTGTTCTTTTTTTTTGATTATTGATGGTTAATTGTTTTTCAACTGCAATTAATGAGCTAGGATAGTTTTTTTCATCAATTAAAAATTGCACATAGTGTTGACGAACCCATTCCTCTGGAGTTAGAACCATGTATTTTTTTCTCAAATTATCGAAAATAAGCATCTTATTTTCGCTATTTTTGAGCTTAAAATTATAAGTTGGTAGATTGAGTTTTTGCATCAATCAAAAGTAAGAAAATGAACGAAATAAGAACTATTGTTTCAGATATTAAAAAAGGGAATGTAAAACCTATTTATTTTTTAATGGGTGAAGAACCTTATTATATAGATAAAATTTCTGATTTTATAGAAGATACAGTTTTAGACGAAACAGAAAAAGGTTTTAACCAACAAGTAATTTATGGTAGAGATGCAACTATAGATGATATTGTTTCTTCTGCAAAACGTTATCCAATGATGGCAGAAAAGCAAGTTATTATTGTAAAAGAAGCTCAAGATTTAAGTAGAAGTATTGAGAAACTTGTAGCCTATGCAGAAAACCCACAACCCACAACAGTATTAGTTTTAAATTACAAATACAAAAAGTTAGACAAGCGAAAAAAACTACATAAGGCAATAGCCAAAACAGGTTTGGTTTATGAAAGCAAGAAACTATATGAAAATCAACTTGGAGATTGGATTCGTAGAGTTTTAAGTGGAAAAAAATATCAAATAGAGCCGAAAGCAGCACAAATGTTAGTAGAGTTTTTAGGTACAGATTTGAGTAAAATTTCTAATGAATTAGATAAATTAATGTTGATTTTTCCTCCTGAAACTATTATTACTGATGTTCATATAGAGGAAAATATTGGTATTTCTAAAGACTTTAACAATTTTGAATTACAAAAAGCAATAGGCGAAAAAAATGTACTAAAAGCAAATAGAATTATTAACTACTTTATCAATAATCCCAAAAAAAATCCTGCTATAATGACCATTTCTTTGTTAAACACTTTTTTTACAAAGCTTTTATTATTTCATGGTTTACAAAATAAATCTAAAGACGCTGTTTCAAAATCTTTAGGGGTTGGTTATTATTTTATAGATGATTATTTTTTAGCGGGTAGAAATTATCCAATGCGAAAAGTTGCCCAAAATATTGCGATTTTAAGAGAGGCAGATGTTAAGAATAAAGGAGTAGGAGCTAGCCAAACTCAGGGAGATATTTTAAAAGAGTTGATTTTTAAATTATTACATTAAATATATGGTTATAAAAAACATTTTCAGCAAAGAAGTTATTCAAGAAGTTCTTAATAGAATAGAGAACTTAACAAAAGATACACAACCTATTTGGGGTAAAATGTCTGTTGCCCAAATGTTAGCACATTGTAGTGTAACTTACGAAATGGTTTTTACAGATTTACACCCAAAGCCAAATGCATTTACAAAATGGATTTTAAAAGCAATAATTAAAAAAGGAGTCGTTTCAGAAAAACCTTATCCAAAGAATGGTAGAACTGCACCTCAATTTTTGATAACAGAAGAAAAAGATTTCTTAGATGAAAAAGAAAAACTAAAAAATTATATTATTCAAACTAAAGAACTAGGTAAAAGCTATTTTGATGGTAAAGAGTCTAATTCTTTTGGAAAATTGACAGTAGAAGAATGGAATAATATGTTTTATAAACATTTAAACCATCATTTAACACAATTTGGAGTATAGTCATAAAAAAAAAGCTTAATAATTTATTATTAAGCTTTTTTTTTAGAATTAAAGAATATTACTTTTCAGTAGTTTTTTCTTTCACCTCAGCTTTATCAGCTATAATTCTTGTTTCTTTATTAGCAACTTCCCAAGCTGTATGAAAAACCAAACGCGCTCTGTTTTCTAATAATTCGTAATTAATTTTATCTGGTGTATCAGTTGGTTTATGATAATCTACATGTGTACCATTAAAATAGAAAATAATTGGCACATTGTTTTTTACAAAATTATAATGATCAGATCTGTAGTAAAAACGGTTTGGGTCATTTTCATCATTATATTTATAATCTAAGTTGATATTTGTATATTTCTTGTTCATAGCTTCAGAAATAGTATGTAATTCTGTACTCAATTTATCTGAACCAATTAAATAAACATAATTAGGATCTGCTTTGTGTCTGTCGTCAATTCTACCAATCATATCTATATTTAAGTCACAAACTGTGTTTGCTAAAGGAAATAATGGATCTTCATCTGTGTAATATTTAGAACCTAATAAACCTTTCTCTTCACCAGTTACGTGTAAAAATAATATAGAACGCTTTGGGCCTTTTCCTGCTTTAGCAGCCATTTGAAAAGCTTCTGCAATTTCTAACATAGCAACAGTACCAGAACCATCATCATCTGCACCATTGTAAATTTTTCCATTTTTAATTCCTTCATGATCTAAATGTGCAGAAATAACAACAATTTCATCTGGTTTTTCAGTTCCTTCTATAAATGCAACTACATTTTCAGAACTTTTTAAGTTTCCACGACGTGAATTTTTATTCAACCATTCTGCAGAAATATCTTGAAAATAATCATCACCTCCAAGTGGAGAAGCAATACCATTTGAAACGTAAAAGTTCTTTAAATATTCAACTGCTTTTTTCTGCCCTGTTTCACCTGTATTTCTTCCTTCAAATTCATCTGAAGCATAAGTAAATAAGTGTGCTCCTAAATCTTTAGCAGTAATTGTTGCAGCATACTTTGCTGCTTGATCTACATTTGCATCTTCATTTGATGCTTCTTTACTAGAGCCACAAGCCATAAAAGCTAATGCACTAGCTACATAAAGTATTTTTTTCATCTATTAAAAAAGTATTTAATTTCTTATGATTAGTACTCAAATGTACCAAAAAGTTACAGTTTTATCAAAATTACTTTTTGTTAATTAAAAATTGATTTAACTTTTGATTAAAATTTATGATATTTTTAGGAAATAAGCTATCAAAAGCGTTCTCTTTGTTCAGTTTTTCTAAAGTTCCTGTATGTATTTTTGTATCCGTAAACAACACAATTTCATCTGCAAATTGGATTGCTAAATTAACTTCGTGAGTAGATAAAATAATTGTTTTAGAAGTTTCTGATACCAATTTTTTTAAAAGTTGAAAAATCTTTATGGTATGATGTAAATCTAAATGTGCTGTTGGTTCATCTAAAATTATAATTTCAGTGTCTTGAGCTAGAGCTCTTGCAATTAGTACACGTTGTAATTGACCATCACTCAATTCATAAAAGAATTTATCTTTTAGATGCGATATTTCTGTTTGCGTTATTGCCCAATTAATTTTCTCAATATCACTATCAGAAAGTGTATCAATCCAATTTGTATAAGGTTGTCTTCCAATGGCTACTAATTCAAAAACAGTCAATTGGCTTTCTGGTAAACGTTCTGTTAACACTAAACTTAATAACGTACTTAACTCCTTATTAGAGTATAATTTTATGTCTTTGTGTTGTACAATAGTTTTACCTTTTATTGGCTTTTGTACATTGCAAAGAGTTCTTAATAATGTTGATTTTCCTATTCCATTTTTACCTAATACCGTAATTAAATCTCCCTTTTTAATTGATAAATTTATGTTAGAAGCCACCACATTTTGATTTTTTTTATGTGGATAACCAATGGTTAAATTTTCTGTGGCTAAAACGATATTTTTAGAAGGTTCTTTCAAAATTTAAACAAATATTTTCTTTTTTCTAACCAATAACCAAATAACTACAGGAGCTCCAAAAAGTGAAGTTATGGCATTTATTGGCAATGTGAATTCACTTGTAGGTAATTGCGCAATACAATCACAAACCAAAAGCACAATTGCACCAATTATTGATACAGATGGTATTAAAATTTTATGATTTGAAGTAGTAAAAAATAGCCTTGTAATATGTGGAACAGCTAAACCAATAAAAGCTATTGGACCAGAAAAAGCAGTTATTACTCCTGTTAAAAGACTTGTAATTAGCAGAATAATTATTCTATTTTTCTTAATATTAATACCCAAGCTTTTCGCATAATTTTCACCCAATAAGAAACTATTCAAAGGTTTTATAACAGTTATTGTAGCAAGAAAACCAATTAAATAAATAATACCGAAAACCAAAAGCTCATTCCAGCTTAGGTTTCCTAAACTACCAAAGCTCCAAAACAAATATTGTTGAATCTGTTCAGCTTCGCTAAAATAGGCTAATACACTTATTACTGCAGATGTTAAGCTACCAAACATTAATCCTATAATTAAAATAGACATAGTATTTCTAACCTTATTTGCAGCTATAATTACTGCAGATAACACTAAAAATGCACCTAAACTTGCAGCAATTGGTAAAGACCAACTGGATATTGAAGCTGTTAAAAAAAATCCTCCAAAAACTGATGAGCCTAAAATTAAAAGTGCAACTCCTAAACTTGCACCAGAAGAAATACCTAACACAAATGGGCCTGCTAAAGGATTTCTGAATAATGTTTGCATTAATAAACCACTAATTGATAAACCAGACCCTACTAAAATTGCTGTTATAGCTTTGGGTAACCTAAAATTTAAAATGATAATTTTCCAACTTTCTTTTACAGAATCTCCTCCAATTATAATTGAAAATATTTCTTTGGTTGGTATGCTTACAGAACCCAAACTAATATTTATAAAGAACAAAAAAACCAGTAAAACTGATAACAGAATAAAATGTTTCGTGTAAATTGTTCTTACCATGCCTTAAATGCTAAAAAAATAGTAATAGTTAAAACTGTCTTTTAGCTTTTTATTTTTAGTAGTTTTCTTTTAAAAATTTCACTAATCGTTGAATTGCAATTCCTCTGTGAGATATTTTATTTTTTTCTTCGGCACTCATTTCAGCAAAAGAAGTGTTGAAACCTTTTGGAGCAAAAACAGGATCATATCCAAAGCCTTTTTCTCCCTTTTTTTCCTTTAAAATTTCACCTTTACAAATACCTTCAAAAATAAACTGTTTGTTATCAATATTTAAGCAAATG
>CAXBAC010000012.1:0-16370 GCA_963973485.1 uncultured Polaribacter sp.
TTGTGTATGGCTTGCCAACCATTTGCTTGTGCTTGTAGGTTTACATTGCCTTGCATTCTGTTAAACTCCCAAGGTTTTTTTGCGTTGTAATGGATACTTCTATACCCAAACTCTGTAAACAACACTGGTTTGTTAAACTTTTTTTGAATGCCCATAATTTCTGTTTTATGAGGTTGCCATCCTTTTTCTAAGGCTGCAACTGTGGGCGATTTTTCATCACTCAAAGGAAAATAAGCATCAATACCAATAAAGTCTAATTGACTCCAAAAAGAGAGTCTTTTATATTCGTCCCAATTGGCTGCATAGGTTAATTTGCCAGCATATATTTTTCGAATATCTATTATTAATTGTGCCCAAAACTTAGGTCTATTTAAAACAAACGCTTGTAGTTCTGTACCAATACACAATATTTCTGCATTTAAGTCTGCTGCTGCTTTAGCATAGGTTAACATATATGCTCTGTACGAGTCTTCTAAAACCTTCCAATTTTCTTCGGTAGTTGGCTTTAAGTTTCCTGTAAAACCTCCTCTTCTAAGCCAAATGTGTGGTTTAATCATCAACTTCACTCCTACTTTTTGAAACTCTTTTGCATACTGTAGCAATCCGTTTTCAGTTTCTCCAAACCATTCTCTATTAGTGTTAAACTCAATTTTTGGATAGGCAATGTTTCTTATGTAACTGTAAGGCATTAAAGCCACGTAATTACTATGTACTTTTAAAACAGGTAAAATGTGTTGCTCACGAATAGAATCTCTTGATGCAACAAAGCTTAATCCGTTTATTTTTTGAGGTTGACTATTGCAGGAAAACTGCAAAAACAGTACGAAAAGACAAAATAGCTTTTTTAAATTCATATCACTCTAAAAATACTCCTTTTTGTTAAAACAAGGTACTTAAAGAGTTGTTAAAATACAAAGCGACATTAGCAAATTTACAATGGGGGTATTTTACAGATTCTTTAATTTTATTTATAGTAATTCTAAATTGATTATTAAATTTAAGTTCTTAACTTTAACTTCGACTTAAAGTCAAGAATCAACCTAAAACTATGGAACATATTGTAATTATCGGAAATGGAATTTCTGGAGTTACAGCTGCAAGACATATCAGAAAAATTACTGATAAAAAGATTACCATTGTCTCTGCTGAAACGAAATACTTTTTTTCTAGAACTGCGCTCATGTACATTTACATGGGTCACATGAAATTTGAACACACACAACCTTACGAAAATTGGTTTTGGGATAAAAACCGAATTGATTTAAAAGAAGGCTTTGTTAGCAAAGTTGATACTGATAAAAAATCTTTAGTTTTTTCTGATGATTCAACACTCAGCTATGACAAACTGATTATTGCAACTGGCTCAAAGCCTAATAAGTTTGGTTGGCCAGGTCAAGATTTAAATGGAGTTATGGGTTTATACCACAAACAAGATTTAGACAATTTAGAAAAATACGCTCCTAACAAAAACGTTTGTAAAAGAGCTGTAATTGTAGGTGGTGGTTTAATTGGTATTGAGCTAGCAGAGATGCTTAGAAGTAGAGATATTCCTGTTACTTTTTTGGTACGTGAAAGTAGTTTTTGGAACGGAGTTTTGCCTGCCCAAGAATCTGAAATGATAAATAAACATATTCGAGAACATCATATAGATTTACGTTTATCAACCAATTTAAAAGAAATAAAAAGTGATGCTAATGGTAACGTAAAATCAATTATTATAGAAGAAACAGGAGAGGAAATTGCCTGTAATGTAGTAGGATTAACTGCAGGAGTTACACCAAATATCGACTTTTTAGAAGGTTCAGGAATTGAAACCAAAAAAGGAGTTTTAGTCAACCGTTTTTTAGAAACGAACATCAAAGACGTGTATGCTATTGGCGATTGTGCAGAGCAACGTGAAGCCATTGGTTTACGTAGAAATATTGAAGCAGTTTGGTATACAGGAAGAATGATGGGCGAAACTTTGGCACAAACCATTTGTGGCAATAAAATGGAATACAAACCTGGGCATTGGTTTAATTCTGCAAAATTTTTAGACATAGAATACCAAACCTATGGTTGGGTGTTTAGTGAACGAAATAAGAAAGACAGCGAAGCCTATTTTCAATGGAAACATCCTTCAAAAAATATTTGTATTACCATTTCTTATGATAAAAACACAAACCAATTCTTAGGCATCAATACGTTTGGAATTCGAATGCGTCATGAAATTTTTGATCAATGGCTTACTGAAAAACAATCGATAACTCATGTGTTGACTTATTTAAAAGATGCCAATTTTGATCCTGAATTCTATAGTTTGTATGAAAAGGATATCGTTGCAAAGTTCAATAATGAACAAGGTACAGACCTAAAAGTAAAAAAGAAAAGTTGGAAACGAATTTTTAGTAAAGCATAACAAATGAAAACAATAAAATACAGTGGTTTACTAATATTTCTACTTGGGTTAACCATTTTTACAGGGAGTATATTTACAGGAAGTTTTAACTTCACTGAGCAAGAATTCGACGCATTTGTAGCTGAAAAAGGCTATAAAAGCGATGTATTTAAAAAAGAACTTTCTAACGCAATTGTAACTGATGAGCAATTAAATATTTTCGAATTTTCAAAACGTGTTAGAGCAGCTGTAGCCAAAAACAATGCGCATTATGATGCATTAATTGCAAAATACAATGCAGAAAAAAACTGGAAGAAAAAAGGAGCCCAATACCAATATAAAATTAATGGAAAACCACACACCATTAGTTTTGATATTGCTAAAAAAGCAGGCAGTGGTTTTGTAAAAGAAAATGCTGGCCTTATGTGGTTTTTAACCTTTGGCTTAGCCATTATTGGTGCTTTATTATTTATGCTGCCTAACTTAGTGCTTTTAGGGAAACCTGGTATTAAAAACGATCACATTTATCAAAATTCTGCAACCAATAGAGGGTTTATTGCTTGGTTAGTATTAGTGTATTTAGTCGTTTTTTACTTGGTCTTATATTTTATGGCAGATTATGTAGTAAACTGGACATTTATTTTAGACCCAATTAGTAAAGCTTTAAATGGAGGACCAGCCTCACAATGGTTCGTTTACGGTTTTTTATACTGTACTGTGATGCTTACCATGGGTGTTCGAATGTTTATTAAGTACAGACATAACAAATACCAAATTGTTAGAACCATATCTGTATTATTTTTCCAAATAGTTTTTGCCTTTCTAATTCCAGAAATTATGGCAAGTTTAGGCAAGCCTGGCTACGATTTTAAAAATGCATTCCCTCTAGATTACGATTTTTTCTTTGAGTGGAATCTTAAAAACTTAACTGAAAGTGGTGGTATTGGAATTTTTATTCTAGTTTGGGGTATTGTATTAACCTTAGTAATTGTGCCAGTTATGGTGTATTTCTTTGGTAAAAGATGGTACTGCTCTTGGGTGTGTGGTTGTGGAGGATTAGCAGAAACCTTGGGAGACCCTTATAGACAACATTCAGATAAAAGTTTGAACGCTTGGAAATTAGAACGCTGGTTAATTCACTCGGTTTTACTGTTTTCTCTAGTGATGACCTTAGTTACTTTATATTGTTATTTCTCTGGAGATTCATCCTTTTTAGGCATTAAATCACAATGGATAAAAGATACCTACAGCTTTTTAATTGGTGCTTGGTTTGCTGGAGTTATTGGTACTGGTTTCTATCCTATTTTTGGAAACCGAGTTTGGTGTAGATTTGGTTGTCCTTTAGCAGCCTATTTAGGTTTCGTACAACGTTTTAAATCAAGATTTCGAATTACCACCAATGGAGGGCAATGTATTTCTTGTGGAAACTGCTCTACCTATTGTGAACAAGGGATTGATGTAAGAGCCTATGCCCAAAAAGGAGAAAATATTATACGCTCTAGTTGTGTAGGTTGTGGCATCTGTTCTGCAGTTTGCCCAAGAGGTGTTTTAAAATTAGAAAATGGCCCTGAAGCTGGAAGAATAAATCCGACTGAAATTTTATTAGGTAATGATGTTGATTTAATGAACCTCGTAAACAAAAAATAAACAATTGAATTGTACTTTTGCAGCTTAAACAAAATGGATGTCCTTAATTAAAGTCATTATTCCTGCTTACAATGAGCAAGATTCTATTGCCCATGTCATCAACGACATTCCTGCAATGGTTGATGAAGTTATAGTGGTGAGCAACAACTCTACAGACCAAACAGCAATGAATGCTAAACAAGCTGGAGCAACTGTACTTTCTGAAACCCAAAAGGGATATGGTTACGCTTGTTTAAAAGGCATGGATTACATTAGCCAACAAGAACTAAAACCCAATATTATTGTGTTTTTAGATGGTGATTATTCTGATTACCCAGAACAATTAACTGAAATTGTTGCGCCAATTATAAATGATGATATCGATTTTGTTGTGGGAGCAAGAGTGCAACAATTGAGAGAAAAAGGCGCTATGACACCACAACAAGTTTTTGGAAATTGGTTAGCTACTTTTTTAATGAAGTTATTTTTTGGAGCAACCTTTACAGATCTAGGACCATTTAGAGCTATTAAATACAACAAACTATTAGCATTAAATATGCAAGACAAAACCTATGGCTGGACAGTTGAGATGCAACTAAAAGTTTTGAAGCAAAAAATGAGTTATAAAGAAATTCCAGTAAAATATAGAAATAGAATTGGAGTCTCAAAAGTTTCAGGAACAGTAAAAGGTACTATATTTGCAGGAATTAAAATTCTTAGTTGGATTATTAAGTATAGTTTTAAGTAATGATTTTAGAGTACATCACCATATTTATTTATACCATATGCCTATTGCTTATTTTTATGTATGCTTTGGCACAATTAAACCTATTAGTCAATTATTTGAGGTATAAAAATAAAGTGGATACCTCTGCTATGTTCGACTTTAACAATCCTGATGAAATTCCGTTTGTAACCATACAACTCCCTGTTTATAACGAATTGTATGTAATGAAGCGTTTGCTTAAAAACATTGCAAAAATAGAGTATCCTATAGATAAATTTGAGATACAGGTTTTAGATGATTCTACAGATGAATCAGTGGAAATAACAGCAAAACACATCAAAAAAATTCAAGAAAAAGGGATTGATATCCAACACATAAGAAGAGAAAACAGACAGGGTTTTAAAGCAGGTGCTCTAAAAGAAGGCCTAAAAACAGCAAAAGGTGATTATATTGCCATTTTTGATGCCGATTTTTTACCAAAAAAAGATTGGCTACATCAAACTGTGCCTTATTTTAAAGACGATAAAATTGGGGTGGTGCAAACTAGATGGAGTCATATCAACAGAAATTACTCTACGCTTACTAGAATTCAAGCTTTTATGCTAGATGCACATTTTACCTTAGAACAAGTGGGTAGAAATAGCAAAGGACATTTTATCAACTTTAATGGTACTGCAGGAATTTGGCGAAAAGAATGTATTTATGATGCTGGTAATTGGCAAGGAGACACCCTTACAGAAGATATTGATTTAAGTTATAGAGCACAATTAAAAAACTGGAAATTCAAATATTTAGAGCATGTAGAAACACCTGCAGAGCTGCCTGTTATTATTAGTGCTGCAAGATCTCAACAATTTCGATGGAATAAAGGTGGTGCAGAGAATTTTCAAAAAATGATTAAAGGTATTCTTACCAATACAAACATTTCATTCAAAACTAAAATTCACGGTCTACTGCATTTACTAAACAGTTCTATGTTTACCTGTATTTTTTTGGTGGCTGTTTTAAGTATACCTATGTTATATATTAAAAACGAATATGCGCATTTGAAAAATTACTTTTATGCAATGAGTTTTTTCGTAGCAAGTTCGCTAATCTTTTTTGTGTGTTATTGGCACATGTATAAAAATATATATGGAGGTGGTTTTGTGAAATTTATAAAATATATTGGCGCTTTTTTTACCTTTTTCTCTGTGGCTATGGGCTTTTCTTTACACAATACCATTGCTGTTTTAGAAGGTCATTTTGGTAAAAAGAGTGAATTTGTAAGAACGCCTAAATTTAATATCAAAACCATTAAAGACGGTTGGAAGAAAAACAAATACATTAAAAAGAAACCTTCTGTACACGTAATTTTAGAAGGTTTATTAGCCATATATTTTGCTTACGGTATGTATAGTGCTACCATTGTAGGAGATCAAGGAGGCGATTATGGATTGTTCCCTTTCCATCTGATGCTTTTTATTGGTTTTGGTTACGTGTTTTTTAAATCTATTTTTTCGAAAGCATAATGTCTTTCTTAAAAAAATACAGCAGCTTAACTATTCTTTTTATTAGCGGTGTTGTATACTTTTATATTGCTTATTTTTTAGACAGAACTCAATTTGGTGAGCTTACTTTTTTATGGTTTACATTGTTTTTGGGATACTATGTATTGCTTAAAGATTCGCGTATCTCTTTTACCAATCTTGCAGGAATAGCAATTGTATTTCGACTTATTTTCCTTTTTGCAACTCCTAATTTATCTCAAGATTTTTATCGTTTTATTTGGGATGGTCGTTTAATTCTAGAAGGCCTAAATCCTTACTTATCTTTACCAGAAAATTTTATACAACAACTCAATTACCCAATTGCAGAAGCCAAAGAATTGTATGCAGGTATGGGCGAATTAAATGGAAGTAATTACACCAATTACCCACCTTTAAACCAATTGTGTTTTTTAATTGCAGCACTTTTTGCTTCAAAAAGTATTTTTGGATCTATTGTAGTACTGAGGGTTATTATTATTTTAGCTGATATTGGTATCCTCTATTTTGGTAAAAAACTTTTACAAAAATTACAGCTACCTGTAAAAAATATATTTTGGTTTATACTTAACCCCTTTGTTATTATTGAACTTACAGGAAATTTACATTTTGAGTCTGTAATGCTTTTCTTTTTAGTTTTTGCAATGTATACATTACAACAACAAAAGTGGATATGGGCAGCAATTTTAATAGGATGTTCTGTTTCTGTAAAGCTTATTCCTTTATTGTTTTTACCCTTATTTTTAAAGTGGTTCCACCCTTTTAAATCCGAAGAAAAAAACAGCAAAACCCTATGGAAAGGAGTTAAAATTAGACCTAAAAAAATAGCACAATTGGTGTTGTTTTATCTGATTATTATTGGAATAAATATCATTTTATTTTTACCATTTTTATCAGCAGAATTTATAGAAAATTACACGAACTCAGTAGGTTTATGGTTTGGTAAGTTCGAATTTAATGCAAGTTTATACTACATTTTTAGAGCAATAGGCTATTTATTTAGAGGCTATAATGAAATTGCTATTATCAGTAAAATAACGTCTATTTTAACTGTAGTATTTTTGCTTTACCTTACTTTTTTTAAGAAAAACAACCATCTTAAAACATTGTTTATTAGCATGTTATTTGGTTTATCTTTTTATTACTTTACTGCAACTACAGTGCATCCTTGGTATATTGCAACTCCGTTAATTTTAGCAATTTTTACCAACTATAAATTTCCATATGTTTGGTCTTTTGTAATTATTTTAAGTTATCAAGCTTACGCAAACACACCTTGGCAAGAAAATTTAATTTTTGTAGCCATAGAATATAGTATAGTGTTTGCTTTTCTACTGTATGAAATTCGAAAATATCGTTTAAAAGCAAGCAATATTTTATAGTTTCCTTAAAACCATCCTATATATTTTTATATCTTCGTAATTAAACTTTTTTTAAATGAAGAAGCTTACTATTAAAGATATTGCTAAAGAATTTAAAGTATCTATTTCTACGGTTTCAAAAGCGTTAAATGATAGTTATGAAATTAGCCAAACTACCAAAGAGAAAATTCAGAAATACGCTAAAGAGCACAACTATAAACCAAATTTTAATGCTTTAAGTTTAAAAAATAGAAGCACAAAAACTATTGGGGTTATTATACCTACCATGTTAAACTACTTTTTTGCACAAGTTTTTAAAGGGATTGAAAAAACAGCTTTAGAAAAAGGCTATAAAGTAATTACTTGTATTTCTAATGAATCTTTTGATAAAGAAGTAGAAACTATAGAAATGTTATCTAATGGTAGTATTGATGGTTTTTTACTATCAATGGCAAAAGAAACTGAACTAAACAACAATTTTAGTCATTTTAGTGAATCTATTAAAAACGGAACTCCAATTGTTATGTTTGATAGAGTTGCGCAATCGATTGCGTGTGATAAAGTGATTACTGATGATTTAGAAGGTGCTGCAAATACTGTAGAGTTCTTATTTAAAAAAGGACATAAAAATATTGCTTTTGTTTCTACCTTGAGTGATTTACATATTGGGAAACAACGTTTTCTAGGCTACAAAAAAGGATTAGAGAAAGTAGGCTTACCTTTTGATGAAAACTTAGCTTTACACATTAAGGAGAAAGATTACAAAAAGTATAAAAATATTGTGCGTCCATTTATAAAGAATAATAACATTGATGCAGTTATTACTACAGGTGAATCTGTGGCAGTTTCAGTAATGAAAGCTATTAAAAAAACAGGTAAAAAAATACCTAAAGATGTTGCTGTAATTGCATTTTCAAACGGAATTTTATCTAGACACTCTAGTCCAAAAATGACCACTATTAGTCAACATGGAGAAAAAATGGGTACAACAGCCGCACAAATTTTAATTGATAAATTAGAAAATAAAACAACCGAAAACGTAACCAAAGTAATTACAACAGACTTGGTAATAAGAGATTCTACAAGAAAATAATGATAGATTTATCTAACATAAAACTAGTAGTATCAGATATGGATGGCACCCTTTTAAATTCAAAAGGAAAAGTAAGTCCGCAATTTTTTGAGCTCTTTAAAAAACTACAAGAAAAAAACATTACTTTTTGTGCAGCAAGTGGCAGACAGCACAATAGTATTGTAGATAAATTAGCGCCTATAAAAAATGATATTTATGTAATTGTAGAAAATGGAGGGGTTGCAAAACACGGCTCAGACGTTTTATTGTCTAACTTTATAGCAACTGAAAAAGTACTTAAAATAATTCCATTAATTCGTAAAATTGAAGGCGCAAATATGGTGTTGTGCTGTAATAATTTTGCTTATATTGAAAGTAAAGATGAGCGTTTTATAGCTCTTTTTCAAGAATATTACCATAGTTTCAATAAGGTTAATGATTTAATGGAAACCGCAATTGTATCACCAGCTTTTAAAATAGCTGTCTATCATTTTGATTCTTCTGAGCAGTTTATTTACCCAGCAATACAGCAGTTGAATAAAGAAGTGTTGCTTAAAGTTTCTGGACAAAATTGGTTAGATATTTCTGATAAAAAAGCCAACAAAGGAAATGCACTCAAAGCGCTACAACAAAAACTAAACATTACTAAAGCAGAAACTTTAGTTTTTGGTGATTATCATAATGACATTGAAATGATGCAAGAAGCCAAGTATAGTTTTGCCATGGAAAATGCGCATAAAGACATTAAAGCACTTGCAACACATCAAACTAAAAGCAATGATAGTTATGGTGTTGAAGTTATTTTAGAACAATTGATTGCCCAAACTTAATCATCAAAAGAAACTGTACTTTGTCGTTCTCTATTTACGTGTAGTTTGGTAACATCTGGCCTTGAATAATGCCCAACAACATCAAAGTTTTGTCGTTCTTCCAATACTCTGTTAAAATCAATAGTTTCTATAATTAAACCTTCTTTGTGCAATACTGGTTCAACAATCCACTCTCCATCTGGCCCTGCAATACAAGAACCTCCATTTGCCAAAACTTCTGGAGCATCTTTTACAATTTTATCATAATAAGGCACATCTTTAGGAAAATCTGACTTTTGCATTAGTGCTGAAACAGAAATTACATAAGACCTCGATTCTCTAGCTATAAATCGAGTAATATCTTTAGTATTGTGGTCAGACCCTGGCCAAACTGCAATATGTAAATTTTCGCCTAAACCATACAAAGCTGTTCTTGGTAGAGGCATCCAATTTTCCCAACAATTTAATCCTCCAACAGTAAAATCTTTTAGTGGATGCACTTGCAAACCATTTCCATCTCCAGGCGCCCAAGTTAAGCGTTCATCATAAGTAGGTTGTAATTTACGGTGTACAGACTTTATTGCTCCTGCTTCATTGATATATACCAAACTTGCATAAATACTGTGGCCTCCTCTATTCTGAGCGCGTTCCATTATACCTAAATAAATAGCCATTTTATGTGTTTTCGCTAAATCACAAATAGAATTTAGTTCACCTTTTTCTATAGTAACTGCATTTTTAACATAATGCGCATGAATTTCTTTATTGCTTTGGGTGTTCCATTCTGCACCACCAGTTAAAGCTAACCAAAAGGGATAACCAGGTAATAATGCTTCTCCAAAAACAATCAATTCACATTGTTCTTTAGCTGCATCTTTAATTGATTGCTCAATTTTTTCAATGGTTTTTTCTTTGTTTAACCAAACAGGAGAAATTTGTGCTAAGGCTACTTTAAGCTTATGATTCATGATTATTTTTTTATTATAGTGAAGTCAATATTTTTTTTCCTATTTATTTAAAATTCAAGTTTAACAACTAAACCTTCATTACTTCTAATATTAAAAACGGTTTCATCTTCAAAGATGAGATACTGTCCTTTTATACCCACCAATTTTCCAGAATATGTTGGAGTTTTAATCAAATTTAAACTTTTTGGTTTTTTGGGATATTGAGCTACAGGAAAATTCAAATTCGTTTCTGTATTATTTTCTATAAAGTATTCTTTAGCTTCATCTGGAATGTATTGTTTTAGTTTTTCTCTCCAGTATACCAGGTTTTCATCTTCAATATCATTCTTTAACATTTTGCGCCAATTGGTTTTATCAGCTACATGTGCTTTAAGTGCAACTTCTGTAATTCCTGCTAAATATCTGTTGGGTACTTCTACAATTTCAATGGCTTCATGTGCTCCTTGATCTATCCATCTTGTAGGCACTTGCTGTTTTCTAGTAACCCCAACTTTTACATTACTTGAATTTGCCAAATACACAATGTGAGGTTGTAATTGCACTCTTTTTTCATAAGCCAAGTCACGATCTTCTTCATCTAAATGTGCCTTACTTAATTCGGGTCTCATGATCCAATCTGCTGCTTGAGGAATATCAAAAAAACAAGATTGACAATACCCTTGTCTGTAAATTTTCTTTTCTAAATGGCAGTTCAAACATTCGTAAGTAACAAAAGACAGTGTAATTTCTTTAGTTAACAACTGATTCATGTTTATGAAATCGGTTTTCATATCTAAGTAATACTGAATTTCATCAGCATTTTCTGTCATCATTTTTCTTAAAACTCCTTGATACTGCATAAATAAATTTTACTATTTTTAGCTTATCAACAAACTTACAAAAAAATCGAATTTCATTTATGCCTTATCCCATTGTTAATTCAATTATTTCTTGGTTTTTAAAAAAGCGAATTCATCAAATTGAATTGTTTCTAAAATATCCTACAGATGTACAAGATGAGCTTTTATTGCGTTTGATAAGTGCTGCTAAAAGAACTGAATTTGGTAAAATGTACGATTTTTCAGACATCAAAAATTATTCTGATTTTACTCAAAAAGTGCCCATTCAAAAATACGAAAGTATTGAGCCTTATATTGAACGATGTAGAAAAGGAGAGCAGAATTTATTTTGGCCAACACCAATTAAATGGTTTGCCAAAAGTAGCGGAACTACGAATGCCAAAAGCAAATTTATACCTGTAAGTAATGAGGCTTTAGAATATTGCCATATGAAGGCTGGAAAAGACATGTTGTGTTTGTACATCAATAACAACGAAGAAACCAAGCTTTTTACAGGTAAAGGATTAAAGTTAGGAGGTAGTTCTGCCATTTACGAAGACAACAATTCTTATTTTGGAGATTTGTCTGCAATCATAACAGAAAATTTACCTTTTTGGGCAGATTATAGCTCTGCTCCTAGCCAAGAAGTTTCGTTAATGGCTGAATGGGAAACCAAAATGGAGGCCATTATTGATGAAACCATTCACGAAAATATAACAAGTTTAGTTGGTGTTCCTAGTTGGATGTTGGTGCTTTTAAATCGTGTTTTAGAACGTACAGGAAAAAATCATATTTTAGAAGTTTGGCCTAATTTGGAAGTGTATTTTCATGGAGGTGTAAACTTTAATCCTTACAGAGAACAGTACAAAAAGTTAATTCCGAAAGCAGATTTTCAATATTACGAAATTTATAATGCATCTGAAGGATTCTTTGCTATACAAGATATTAATGGCTCTAAAGAATTACTCTTAATGCTAGATTATGGTATTTTCTATGAATTTATTGATATGAAAGAATATCAAGGAGAAAACTCAAAAACCATTTCATTAGCAGAAGTAAAAAAAGACATCGATTATGCCTTAATTATAACTACCAACAGTGGTTTATGGCGTTATTTGATTGGTGACACCATTCGTTTTACTTCTTTAAGCCCTTACAGAATAAAAATTACAGGAAGAACAAGACATTATATTAATGTTTTTGGAGAAGAGTTAAATATTGAAAACGTAGAGGATGCTTTAAAGTTAACGTGCGAAAAAACCAATGCCTTAATTAAAGATTATACTGTAGCACCAATTTTTATGGAGGATAAAAAAAGTGGTGGTCATGAGTGGATTATTGAGTTTGTAACACCTCCCAACAACCTAAATTATTTTACTGAAATATTAGACAATGCACTAAAAGCTATAAATTCTGATTACGAAGCGAAACGATACAACAACATGACTTTAGCTATGCCTAAAATACATATTGCCAAGCAAGATTTGTTTTATACTTGGTTAAAACAAAAAGGAAAACTCGGTGGTCAACATAAAGTGCCAAGACTTTCGAATTCTAGAAATTTTGTAGAAGAACTTTTAGAGTTGTAAAAACTACTAGTCCTTGGTACAGTTCTCACAATAAGTTTCTTTTAAATACTTATTTTTTAGTAGCTGAAAAGTAACTCCTTTATTTAAAGACGAGTTAAAAAGTCTGCAAAAGCGTTCTTTATTCATTGCTATAGCATTTAACATAATAGTCCTGTAATTTTGAGAAGATACTGCATAATCATCTATTAAGGTTAAGTTTAAATAATAGAACAATAAATCCTCATCTATTGTAATGGTTTTTACTTTTTCATCTAAAAGATCTGTAGCTTCATCAGTATTTGCATAATAGGTTAAAAATTGTGCTAAACTTAAATAATCGTAGTTAGAAAGTTTAAAATTTTCATATGTATCAATAATAAAATCTACAGATTCGTCTTTAGCATCGTATTTTCTAGCACGCATATTTTTTTCTGCTTTTACAATATGAAAATTCACCAACATTCTATCTATTAAATGCTGTTTTATGCCATAGTTTTTTAGTTGTAAAATTTCTTTTTTAAAATCATTTTCATTTATTTTCTCCCAATTATTTCTCCAAATTACAAATTTTACAACAACACTATTGTACTTAATGTTTTTGTTTTTAGGATCTAATTTTTCTAACTTTTTTAACTCATCAAAAGCAATTTTAGCATAGCTAATATTTAATAGATATTTAAAAATGCTATTTTTATTTAAAACGGTAATAAATTTTAACTGCTTTGGTATATTTAATTTTGTAAGTAAATCTGGCGAGCTTTCTGTTTTTAGCTTCCCGAAAATAGAGTTTTGAACAACTAAAGCCTCTTCTATATCATCTTTTACTATCAGCGAATTAAAAGTATTTACAAGTTGTTGTTTAGACATATTTTTATATTTATCTATTCTTTCTAAATCTAAAGTTATAACTGCCTTTCTATGGTTTTGTAAATACTTTTCTAAATCTTTAGAAACTGCACCAACTACTTTTTGTTTGATACTTTTTTTAGATAATTTTTTAAAACCTCTATACTCTGTATTTGTAATATCATTTAAAAACTCTACCCAGTTTTCTGAAGTGGAAATTTGGGTTACTATATTGGGTTTCTGAAAAGTTTGAATAGATTTTACAATACTATTAGCACGCTTTTCTTGTAATTCTATGTTTCTTTGTAAACTACCTTCTATTGATGAATAAGCTTTAATATTAATTTTTTTGATATTATAATCTGTTAATTGCAAACTATCATACAGAGGCTTTATGTCTTCTTTAGAATATTCAGATTTATTTTTCTCAAAAGGAATAACAAATTTTAATGTTTTGTATTTGGTAATAAACTTATCTGATGTATTTATTTTTTTGTCTTTATAGGTTAAAGAATCTAAATAAACCCCCATATCTAATAAATCCCAAGGATAAGATTCTAAATTATAAACGGTTTGATACCTGCAAAGTCTTTTATTATTTAAAAAAAGAATATTAAACTCTAACTCTTCTTTTGCAAGATTTGCTGGCACTGTACCTACAAAAGTTCTAAAACTATTAGTTGTTCTATATTTTTTAAAACCTCTTAGCAATCTTTGCGCAAAAACGGGTTTTAAAACAGTTCCTTTTATTTGAGATTCTTTAACAACTTTATCACATGCATATAAAGATTTAGAAACTACATCTATAGCAATACCATCTCCAGATTTTTTAAAAACATTAGAAAACCAAGCTTTATCATTTGTACTAAAAAAAAGTTTATTACCTTCTCTTATAATACTAAAGCGAACTTCTTTTGGTTTTTGGCGAAAAGCATTTGTAAAATAGTTGCAATATTGATTTTGCTCTGTTTTTGTTACAGGAATTTTAAAATCTAAGTTTTGTGATTGTATTTTATTAGCAAATAATAAAACAGAGAATAGGATAAAAAAATAGTTTTTCATGGTTGATTTTCTTTGTAGCAATAAAATCAAAAATAGGAAAACTTAAATTGTAATAAAAACTATATTTTTCTTTCTACAACATAATCAATCATTTGTAATAATGATTTTTTATAGGGCGATTCTGGATAATTGTTTAAAATAGAGAGTGCTTTGTTTTTGTAGTCGTTCATTTGAGAGATTGTGTAAGCTATTCCTCCATTTTCTTTTACAAAAGCAATCACTTCTTTTACTCGTTTTTTGTTTTTGTTGTGTTTTTTGATGGAGTTAATCAACCAAGCTTTTTCTTTCTTAGAACAGTTGTTTAAAGTATATATTAAAGGTAAGGTCATTTTTTGCTCTTTAATATCGATTCCTGTTGGTTTCCCTATTTTTTCATCAGAATAATCAAATAAATCATCTTTAATTTGAAAAGCGATTCCAATATACTCACCAAACTTACGCATTTGCTGCACAGTTTCTTGGCTTGCACCTACAGATGCTGCTCCAATACCACAACAAGCCGCAATTAATGTGGCTGTTTTTTGCCTAATAATATCAAAATATACATCTTCTGTAATGTCTAATTTTCTTGCTTTTTCTATCTGTAACAATTCGCCTTCGCTCATTTCACGAACAGCTATAGAAATCAATTTCAGCAAGTCAAAATCTTCATTATCAATAGACAATAACAATCCTTTAGACAATAAAAAATCGCCAACAAGTACTGCAATTTTATTCTTCCAAAGTGCATTTATGGAAAAAAACCCACGTCTTCTGTTAGAATCATCAACAACATCATCATGAACCAAGGTTGCTGTGTGAATCAACTCTACTACAGAAGCTCCTCTATAAGTACGCTCATCAAAACCACCATTAGAAACCATTTTTGCAACCAAAAAAACAAACATTGGGCGCATTTGTTTTCCTTTTCTACGAACAATATAATAGGTAATTCTGTTGAGTAATGGCACTTTAGAGAGCATGGAATCTTTGAACTTTTTCTCAAAAAGTTCCATCTCTTTTTTGATGGGTAATTTAATAAGTTCTACAGGCTTCATTTATGATGCACAGGTTTCTGTATGAAACACAAAAATACAAAATAATAACAACACCTTAAGTGGCTATAAATTAGGTAAAAACTAAATTTCTGTTAAGTTTTATTGGCCAATTGTCCACAAGCAGCATCAATATCTTTACCTCTACTTCTTCTTACGTTAATGGTAATATCATTCATTTCTAAGTTAGAAATATAGTTGTTTATGGCTGAATTACTTGCTTGCTGAAACTGCCCATCATCAATAGGATTATACTCTATTAAGTTGACTTTGCAAGGCACATATTTGCAAAACTCAACAAGTGCATTAATATCTTCTTTTTTATCATTTATACCTTCCCAAACTACATATTCGTAAGTAATTGCGCGTTTTGTTTTTGCATACCAATACTCTAAAGATTCGCGTAAATCTTTTAGTGGAAATGTAGTATTAAATGGCATTATTGACGTACGAACTTCATCTATTGCAGAATGTAAAGAGACTGCTAAGTTAAACTTCACGTCTTCATCTGCCATTTTTTTAATCATTTTTGGCACACCAGAAGTAGAAAGGGTGATACGCTTGGGAGACATTCCC
>CAXBAC010000013.1:0-16127 GCA_963973485.1 uncultured Polaribacter sp.
GAAGGCATAAGAACTGATGTTAAGCTTATAAATACAAGCCTTTTTCAAACAGATTGGTATATAGACCAAATGAAGAGAAAAACTTATAAAGCAGATCCAATTCCTTCTCAATTAACACATGATGAGTATAAATATGGCACATTAGACGTTGCTTATTACTTCCAAGAATTATTTCCTCAATTAAAAGATTCTGTTTTAGAATTAGACAATTTTATGAAATGGATTAGAAGTGATAGCAAAAGAACTTTTTACGATTTAGATGATGATGGTAATCCTGAAAAAATATTACCAACCAATAAAATTCGTATTCCAGTTAACAAAGAAAACGTTTTAAAAAATGGTATTGTTGCTCAAAAAGATGCTGATAAAATTGTACCATATATAGATATTACAATTGATAGAGCTATAGCTAAAAACACCATTTTAATGTTAGACATCTTAAATAACTTTAACTGGGAACGTCCTATTTATTTTACTGGTGGATCTAATTCTGATAGTGAATACATTTGGCTTAAAGATTATTTACAATTAGATGGTGTAGCCTTTAAATTGGTGCCAATAAAAACGCCAACCAAAGTATACAATCAAGAAGGGCAACTGGTAAGAGAACTAACACTATTTGACATTGGTAGAATAGACCCAGAAAAAATGTACAAAAATGTACAAAAATGGGATTGGAGAAACATTAACGATGGTAAAATTTACCTAGATGAACAAACCAAAAGAAACGTTATTTCTTTAAGAAATAGCTTAATGCGTTTATCTAAAGCTTTCGCTAAAGAAGGTGATACTTTAAAAGCAATAGAGGTTTTAGATTTATCACTAGAAAAAATGCCTATAGAAGACTTTGACCATTATAGTTTGTCTATGGATTATCCTGAGATGTATTATAAATTAGGTGAAGTTGAAAAAGCCAGAACTGCTGCTGAAGATTTAATACGCTTATTTAAAGAAAAGCTAGTTTGGTTTAGTACGTTTTCATCAGAAGATTTTGATATTATTTTTGAAGAATTCGATGTAACCTTCAGGTATTTGTACAGAGGTATTATAGATCAAGTTTCGCAATATGACACAGATGAAGAGTTTATAAAAGAGCTGCAAGATGAGTTTAATAAAACCCTAAACCTCTTTCAGCATATTATGCCTCAAGACACAGAGTAAACAAAAAACCGCAAACTTTTTTATAGTTTGCGGTTTTTTTATGAGTCGTTTTTAAGAAAATTAAACGTATTGCTGAACCAAACCAATTAAGGTATTTGCATCTTGAAAACCTGTTTGACGCCATTTCATTTCGCCATTTTTATAAATCATAAAAGTTGGGTTTCCTTTAACGCGCAAAGCATCTGCTAAAGTTTCATTCTTTTTAATATCTATCTTAATTACTTTTGCTCTATCTCCTAAAGCTGCAGCCACATCTCTTAAGGTATCTATACTATTATCTACATCATCCCAATCTGTATAGAAATCTATTAAAACAGGCTTTTCAACGCTAATTAACTCTCCAAATTTTGTCATAACACTATTTTTTTAGGGGGAAAAAATGTTCAAATTTGCAATTATATGTATTACAAATATAATAAATCTTATTAAATAAGCTGATTATCAAGCTTTTTTCAATTCTATAACTGTAATTTCTGGCCAAACACCAACTCTACCAGGAAAAGCATGATAACCAAAACCTCTATTTACATTTATAAAACGACCATATTCCTCATACAAACCAGCCCATTGTTTATAAACGTATTGTGATGGACTCCATTTTAAAAACCCAGGTATTTCAATTCCCATTTGTAAACCATGCGTATGACCACTTAAAGTTAAATGATAATTAAAATCGTCTTTTTTTATTTTTTCTTGCCAATGACTAGGATCATGACTCATTAATATTTTAAAATCTTCCTGTTGAATTCCAGATGATGCTCTTGCTAAATCTCCTGCTTGATTAAAGCCTTTACCCCAATTTTCAACTCCTAAAAGCGCAATTTTTTGTCCGTCTTTTTCTAAGTATCGATGTTCATCTAACAACAAATCAAAACCTATTTTTTTGTGAATGTCTTTTACCTTTTGAAAATTATCAACTTTATCTTGGGGGTTTTTCCAATCCATATAATCACCATAATCATGATTTCCTAAAATGGAATATTTGCCATCTTTTGCTTCAAGTTTGTCAAAAACATCAATCCAATCATCCATTTCATCAGCTTTATTATTTACAATATCACCTGTAAATAACATAATATCTGATTTTTGTTCGTTAATCAAATCAACACCATAAGAAATCTTTTCTCTATTGGTAAAACTTCCTGAATGTATATCAGAAATTTGTGTGATGGTATAACCATCAAAGGCTTCTGGTAAATCTTTAAAAGTAAGTTGATATTTGACTACTTTGTAATTGTATTTTCCTTGAATAATCCCATAAATAAAAGACACAAAAGGAATAGCTGCAAGCCCTAAAGCTAATTGCGAAACAAACTTTCTTCTACCTTCAATTGGTTGCGTTTCTCCATTTGAAATTACTGAAATTAGTTTTACAAACCACCTGTAAATATCTTCTCCAAATAACACTAAAATAATGAGCAATTTTGGTATGGAAAAAGTAAGTAATAAACCCATTGCCATTTGAAACTGTGGGGTTTGACCATTTCCTCTATCATAAGTTAAAATTGAAAAAATAACATAAACATAAAGCGCAATATTTACAGTTAAATAAGAAAAACGAACAATTTTATTTTTGGAAACGGTTTTAAACGCTTGAAATGTATAAAACTCTACTGCAGCAATAAGTAACAGTAATATTACAAGAAACAACCAACGAGACATAGATGTTATTTTAAAAACACACAAAGGTAACTGTTAAAAAACGAATGATTTTTAACAACTTGTTAAAGTTTTTAGTAGTTTTATAAAACTAATATTGCGTTTAAAATGGATGATATTGTTGTATTTTTTGAAAACCTAACTAGCTTACAAAAGTTAATCTGGATTATCAGTTGCCTAACTGTATTCTGGATTTTAGAAGGAATTTATCCCCTAAAAAAACACAAATACAACAAATGGAAACATGCTAAAACCAACTTTGTTTTACTCGGCTCAACTATATTAATAAATGTAATTTTTGGATTAATTACTGTTGGTATTTTTCTGTGGTTAGAAACAAGCAATTTTGGACTTCTAAATATGGTTGATTTTCCTGTTTGGGTAGAAGTTGTTTTAGCCATAATGATTCTAGATTTCATGTCTCAATATGTAGTGCATTATCTATTACATAAAGTACCTTTTATGTGGCGTTTTCACACAGTACATCATAGTGATAGACATGTTGATGTTACATCTGGAACAAGACATCATCCCATAGATTTTATTTTTAGAGAAACTTTTGCTTTGCTAGGCATTATTATTGCAGGTTTGCCATTAGCATATTATTTAATATATCGAATTTTAACAGTACTTTTTACCTACTTTTCTCATGCAGACATTCAACTACCTTTGTGGTTAGATAAGGCTATTAGTTACGTTTTTATCTCACCTAATACTCATAAATTTCATCATCATCATGTAATGCCTTGGACAGACACAAATTTTGGAAATATTTTTTCTTTTTGGGATCGTATTTTTGGAACTTTTATCTATAAAGACACCAATGATATTGTGTATGGAGTTGATATTTTAGATGCAGAAAAATCTGATGATGTACTTTACCAACTTAAAGCACCTTTTCAAAAAGGACTAAAATCGGCTGAATATAAAGCCTAATTTATAGCAGATTTTTGTAGTTTTATCTTTTAAGAAATAAAGATAAAATGGCAGATCAAAAAAGACTTTTTCTAGTTGATGCTTACGCATTAATTTTTCGTGGATATTATGCATTTATAAAGAACCCAAGAATAAATTCTAAAGGTTTAGATACCTCTGCAATAATGGGTTTTATGAACTCTTTATTAGATGTAATAAAACGTGAAAGACCAGATCATTTAGCAGTTTGTTTTGATAAAGGTGGTAGTGCAGATAGAGTAGAAATGTTCGAAGATTATAAAGCCAATAGAGATGCTACTCCAGAACCTATAACACAAGCCATTCCTTACATCTGCTCTATTTTAGAAGCCATGCACATACCAATTATGGTAAAAGAAGGTTTTGAAGCAGATGATGTTATTGGTACACTTTCTAAACAAGCAGAAAAAGAAGGTTACAAAACGTATATGGTTACTCCAGATAAAGATTTTGCACAGTTGGTTTCAGAAAATATTTTTATGTACAAACCACGTTTTGGAGGTGGTTATGATATTTGGGGAGTTCCAGAAGTGTTAGCAAAATTTGAAATTACAGATCCGTTACAAGTTATAGATTTTTTGGGAATGATGGGCGATTCTTCTGATAATATTCCTGGTTTACCTGGAGTAGGAGAAAAAACCGCAAAAAAGTTTCTAGCCCAATTTGGCTCTATGGAAGGATTATTAGCCAATACAGATCAATTGAAAGGAAAAATGAAAGAAAAGGTTGAAGCAAATGGTGAGTTGGGTTTACTTTCTAAAAAATTGGCTACAATTATGTTAGATGTTCCTGTAGATTTTAATGCAAAAGATTTTACACTAGATCAGCCAGATGTTGAAAAAGTAACCGAAATTTTTAACGAACTAGAGTTTAGACAATTACTTACCAATTTTCTAAAAACATTTGCTACAGAAACCACTACTGAAACTAAAGATAAAAACGATTCTAAAGAGACTAAAAAACCAAAACAACAAAACACAAATGCAGAAGGTCAGTTTGATTTATTTGCAGCACCAGGTGCTGGAAGCATTACCAAAGAAGAAAGTTTATCTGGCTTTAAAACCATTTCCAACACAACTCATTTTTACCAACATGTAGATTCTCCTTTTTCAAGAAAATTATTGATTCAAAAATTGCTTCAGCAAACTTCTGTTTGTTTTGATACTGAAACTACTGGTTTAAAAGCTCTGGAAGTTGAATTAATTGGTATTGCATTTTCTTATGAAGTTGGTAAAGGATATTATGTTTCATTTCCAGAAGATCAAGAAGAAACCAAAGCTATTTTGGAAGAATTCAGACCATTTTTCGTAAGTGATATTGAAAAAATTGGCCACAATTTAAAATATGATATTAAGGTTTTATCAAATTACAACATGCCTGTTAAAGGTAAATTGTTTGACACTATGATTGCTCATTACCTCATCAACCCAGATATGAGGCATAATATGGATGTTTTGGCTGAAACGTATTTGAATTATCAACCAGTTTCAATCACAGAACTAATTGGTAAAAAAGGTAAAAATCAGCTTTCTATGAGAGTTGTACCTATTCAAGATCAAACTGAATATGCTGTTGAAGATGCAGATATAACCTATCAACTAAAACAGCATTTTACCAAAGAATTAGATAGTGGTAATGTTACTGAATTGTTTAACAAAGTAGAATTGCCTTTAGTTTCTGTGCTTACAGCTATGGAAATTGAAGGAATTAATGTAGATACAGACTTTTTAAAACAACTCTCAACTGCTTTAACTGATGATATTAATAGATTAGAAAAAGATATTTACGAACAAGCAGGTGAAGAATTTAATATAGCCTCTCCAAAACAATTAGGAATCGTTTTGTTCGAAAATATGAAGTTGGTAGATAAACCTAAAAAAACAAAAACAGGGCAGTATAAAACAGGTGAGGATATTTTATCTTATCTAGCAAAAGACCATAAAATAATTAGAGATATTCAAGAATATCGTCAATATAAAAAACTGCAAAGTACGTATGTAGATGCTTTGCCAAATGAAATCAATCCGAAAACAGGTAGAATTCACACACAATACATGCAAGCTGTGGCTGCAACTGGTAGATTAAGCTCTAATAATCCAAACTTACAAAACATTCCAATTAGAACAGAAAGAGGTCGTGAAGTGCGTAAAGCATTTGTGCCTAAAGATGAAAATCATGTTTTGTTGGCTGCAGATTATAGCCAAATAGAATTGCGAATTATTGCTGCTTTAAGTGAAGAAGAAACCATGATAAATGCCTTTAAAAATGGCGAAGATATTCACGCTTCTACAGCTGCAAAAGTTTTTGGTGTTGCTATAGATGATGTAACTCGTGAGCAAAGAAGCAACGCTAAAACTGTAAATTTTGGAATTATTTATGGAGTTTCTGCTTTTGGATTAAGCAACCAAACTGATTTAAGTAGAGGCGAAGCCAAAGAATTGATTGATACTTATTATGAAACGTATCCAAAATTAAAAGCATACATGGCTGCTCAAGTAGATTTTGCTAGAGAACATGGCTATGTAGAAACGGTTTTAAACAGACGTAGGTATTTAAAAGACATCAATTCTAGAAACGGAATGGTTAGAAGTGGTGCAGAAAGAAACGCTGTAAATGCACCAATACAAGGTTCTGCAGCAGATATCATAAAATTAGCGATGATAAATATTCACAAGCGTTTTCAAGCAGAAGGTTTTAAATCTAAAATGTTATTGCAAGTGCATGATGAATTGGTTTTTGATGCGCATAAAGACGAACTAGAAACAATAAAACCAATTATAAAACATGAAATGGAAAATGCTTTTAAAATGAGTGTTCCTTTAGATGTAGAAATGGGAATTGGCCAAAACTGGTTAGAAGCGCATTAACTTTATGCAGCAAAATATGATTTCTATTTTTAAGAAAATACTTTTTAGTTCCTTCCTCTTTATATTTATAAATTGTGGTTCAAACCGTATTTATATGCAACAAGAAAATACTTTTACAGAGAATTTCGAAGATGAAACATCATTCAAAAAAAAATGGATTAACAATTCTTGGAAAAGCCCAGCAACTTATGCACTAGAAGAAGGTAGAATAAAATTTACAACCCGACCAAAATCTAAAGACCGTGTAAAAATAAGAAGTAAAAAAACGTTTACAACTGGCAGTTACACTTGGCGTATTTTAGTGCCTGAATTTACTCTTTTTGAACAAGTTAGTGTTGGTGCATTTTTATATCATAATGAAAAAGAAGAGTTTGAATTTGATTTTGAAATAGGTTCTGGACAGAAAGTTAATAGAGAAATAATTGGCATACAAAATAATGAGGCTATTGTCTATTGTGTATCACAATTCTCACCATCAAACTCCAGTCATTTTGCAGTAAAAATGGGAGAATATGCGTCTTTTAAAATGGAATTAAGTGATGTTAATGGTTTTTATTTCGTAAAATGGTACATCAACAATACCCTTGTAAAAGAACTGCAAACAACAGTAAAAAGCACTATCGAATTTAAAGTACATTGCAGTTTAGAAAACTTATTTTTTATGGGCGATGTTCCTTCAGAAAATAACAATATTGTGTATTTTGATTCATTTACGTACCAGAAAAGAACACTTTAATTTTTTTAAATAAAAAGAGGCAGGTTTAAAAAACCTCCCTCTTTAACTCTGCTTGAATGCAATACAATTACATTATTTCTGCTCTACAATTTTATTCATTTTTTTAATTTCTTCATTGTACTCTTCAATAGCATCCTCAATATCACCATCATCTAACTCTTCGTTAAACTCTTCAATAGCATCTTCATGAATTTTCACATATTTAGCTACAGTTTCATTCAATTCTTCTTTTAAATCGTCGAATTTTTCAGATAATTCTTCTAAATTTTCTTTGATTTCATTTTCTGAAGCGTTGCTTTCTTTAATCAATTCTAAATATTCACTTTGCACATCTGCTACATCTTCCATAACTTCTTCTGTTTTTAACCAAGCAGGAATCGTATTACTTAAGTTCGCAACTCTAAAATTCATATTTCTAATACGTTGAGCAGTAGTTATATAATTAGCTCTTTCAATTTCTGCCAACTCAAAGTTTACTACTGTAAAATCTTTCCAATCTCTAAAACCAACAATACCATTGGTATCTAAATTATACACAATTGGTTCTTGGGCTTTCATTTTATAGGTAACTGTTTTTACTTCGTTGTTTTTTGGAGTCATCTCACCATCAACATCCATATTGTCTTTTTCAACTTCTACAATTTCTTCCATGTTATTTTCTGCATCAGAATCTGTCTTTTTTACATTATTACACGATGCAATTAAGAATAAACTTAACATTAACGTAGAAAATAATTGTATCGATTTCATTTTTATAGTCTTCATAATATTCATTTTTGGTTCAGTACAAAACTATAAGAATCATGGTTTTTAGATTAACACAAACAAAATATATATTAACGCTTTCGCATTTTTAAAGTAAGTTGTGAATTGTAAACTGATTATATTTGCATTCATATTTTATGATAGCAAATCACTTTCAATATTTTAATGCTGATATTTCTGAAATTCAACTTCCAGAAAAATTTACCTTTCCCTTTTATTACGAACCTCATCAATTGGCTACAATTGCGAGTAAAGAATTGCAAGAATATCTAACAGAACAGAACGATTTTTCGCATAATTTTGGTTTAAAAGACTCTAAAAATGCCATTGGTAAAATGTTTGGAGTTTTGGTTGTACAAAACCAAGAAAATCAATTAGGGTATTTAGCTGCTTTTTCTGGTAAGTTAGAAGATAATTCTTTGCCAGAAAAATTTGTTCCACCAGTTTTTAATATGAGGACTCAAGGTAGTTTTTATGTAAAAGGAGAAAAAGAAATAGAACATATAAATGCTAAGTTAAATGAACTTCAAAACAACTCAGAATACCTAAGTTTAAAGAAACGTTTTCAAGAAAAAACTGCACTAATAGATGCTGATTTAAAAGAGCAGCGAAAAAAAATGAAGCAAAATAAAGCGAAAAGAAAAGCTATAAAAAATGCTAAAGAACCGCTTTTAAATACTTCTGATTTTAAAATACTTTCGCAAAAATTAAAACAAGAAAGTTATAATGATCAATTTTTCTACAAAGAATTATATGAATATTATCAAGTTAAAATTGATAAAATTACTCAGGACTTAGAAGCTTTTGAAAAGGAAATTAAATCTTTAAAAGAAAGGCGAAAAGAAAAATCAAACTATTTGCAAGAAACTTTATTTAAAAGTTATGCTTTTTTAAATCAGCAAAAAGAAGCAAAAAGTTTACTAGATATTTTTAATGAACCCAATATAAAACCACCTGCAGGAGCTGGAGAATGTGCTGCTCCAAAACTGTTACAATATGCTTTTGCAAATAATTTAACACCTGTTTGTATGGCAGAATTTTGGTGGGGAATATCACCAAATTCAGCAGTTAGAAAGCACAAAAACTATTATCCTGCTTGCCAAAGCAGATGTAAACCTATTTTGAGCCACATGTTGCAAGGTCTTGAAATGGAAAGGAATAGGTTGATAGAAAATATATCTGAATCAAAAAAAATAGAGATTATTTTTGAAGATGATGCGCTTATTGTGATAAACAAACCTGCAGAATTTTTATCTGTTCCTGGTAAAGAAATTAAAGAATCAGTATACACAAGAGTTAAAGAAAAATATCCAGAAGCAACTGGGCCTTTAATTGTGCATAGATTAGATATGTCTACATCAGGAGTTTTAGTGCTAACAAAAACAAAAGAAACCAATAAAATTGTTCAAAGTCAGTTTATAAATAGAACTGTAAAAAAACGATATGTTGCTTTATTAGAGGGTCTTTTAGCAGTTAAAAATGGAAATATTAAGCTTCCATTAAGAGTAGATTTAGATGACAGACCCAAACAGCTGGTAGATTTTAAACATGGAAAAAATGCAGAAACTATTTGGGAAGTTATCGAAACAAAAAATGGAAAAACTCGCGTTCATTTTTATCCAATAACGGGTAGAACACATCAATTAAGGGTTCATGCTGCTCATAAAAAAGGTTTAAATACACCCATTATTGGTGATGATTTATATGGCAAAAAAGCAAACAGATTGCATTTGCATGCAGAATATATTGAATTCTTACACCCAATAACGAATAAAAAAATGAGTTTTACAGTTCCTGCAGATTTTTAAAAATCATAATCAATATTATATGTAATTTTGCAAACTGATGAGTATTATTTCTAAAGACATACAAAAAGCAATTGCTATTCTAGAAAGCGAAGATTTGGTAGCTATTCCAACAGAAACTGTGTATGGTTTGGCTGGAAATATATTTAGCGAAAAAGCCATTTCTGCAATTTTTGAAACTAAAAAAAGACCTTTTTTCAATCCTTTAATTGTACACATTTCTGGAGTAGATAAATTAGAACAAATTGTATCAGAAATACCAGAAAAAGCAAAGATTTTGGCTGAAAAATTTTGGCCAGGCTCAATGACTTTAGTACTAAAAAAGAGTTCAAAAATTCCTGATTTAATTACAGCAGGCAAAGATACTGTTGCTGTGCGTGTGCCAAATCATAAGGTAACTTTAGAATTGCTTAAAAAGCTTTCTTTTCCTTTGGCAGCACCAAGTGCAAATCCTTTTAATAACATTAGCCCGACAAAACCAGAGCATGTAGAGCGTTATTTTAACGATACAATTCAGATGGTTTTAGATGGTGGAGCGTGTAAAAACGGAATTGAATCTACCATTATTGGTTTTGAGAACAGCGAACCTGTTATTTACAGGTTAGGTGCTTTAGCTGTTGAAGATATTGAAGCTGTTGTTGGCAAAGTGACTATTAAAAACTCCAAAGAAGAGAATCCAGATGCACCAGGAATGCTGAACAAGCATTATGCTCCAAAAACAAAAACTATTTTAACTACGAATATTTTACAAGAAGTTGAAAAATACAATACTCAAAAAATAGGTGTATTATCATTTTCACCATCAGTTAAAAGTGATGCTATTCATGCTGAAATTTGCCTTTCTACAACTCAAAATTTACAAGAGGCTGCTTCAAAATTATATGATGCCATGCACGAATTAGATCATCTTAATTTGGACGTAATTATTGTAGAAAAACTTCCTGATTTTGGTTTAGGAAAATCTATGAACGATCGTTTACAAAGAGCTTCTTTTTAGAACAGGTTTACTTTTTATCATCTAATAAAGAGAATAAAAACGACCTAAATATTGAAAGTAAAATACTAAAAAATAGAGCCGCAAAAAATCCTGATACTGCAAAACCATCAACTAATTTATCTGCCAGTAAAATAATAATTGCGTTTATCACAAATAAAAACAGACCAAAAGTTACCAAAGTTGCAGGTAATGTAAAAAATACCAAAAGAGGTCTTACAAACATGTTTAAAAACGCAATAACTACTGCAACTATTATTGCTGATAAATAGCCAGAAACTGTAACGCCTGGTAAAATATTTGCTAAAACTACAACTGCAACAGCAGTTAATAATATTTTTAAAAAGGTTCTCATAATATAATTGGTTTTTGATAGTATAATATATAAAAATATTATTGATTTAATTGCTTTAAAAAAGTTGTTCTGTCAATTTCTTCTGCACCTAAGCTTTCAAGATGACTATTATACACTTGGCAATCAATCAAAGTATAGTTTTTTTGTTGCGCTAAATAAATAAATGCCAATTTCGATGCGTTAGAAACTTTACTAAACATACTTTCTCCGCAAAAAACTGAATTTATTTCAACTCCATACAAACCACCAACAAGTGTATTATTTTGCCAAACTTCTATAGATTTTGCAATTCCTTTTTGATGCAAAGCTATGTAAGCTTTTTCCATATCGTCTGTAATCCAAGTGCCAAAACCATCGTTTCTGTCAATTGTTTTACAATTGAAAATTACTTCTTCAAAAGCTTTATTTTCTGTAATTTTAAAATCATTTTTATTGATGATTTTTTGCATCGATTTAGAAACTTTTATTTTCTCTGGATATAAAACCATTCTCTCTAAAGGACAATACCAAACAATGGGATCTCCTTCTGAAAACCAAGGAAAAATTCCGTTTTTATAGGCATGGATTAACCTTTCTACAGACAAATCTCCACCCAAAGCTAAAATGCCTTCTTTGGTTGTTAGTCTATAATCAGGAAATTTTATTTCTTTTGTAAGCCAAATCATTTATAAAGTATAAAAAGCTAAAATACTATATTCTTTAACAAATGATAAACCATACTTTAACTATAAATTATAAGATTATTGCACTATTTTTGTAAATCATTTTAAGTTGCTTAAAATTAGAGAATGCCAAGAAAAAAAAGGATAAAAAAATCAAAAAGAAGAAAAATAAAGCTCACTCATTTTTATTATGAGAGAACAGGGTTTTATGCTTTTGTTGGTAAAAATTTAAAAAGTGCTATTTTACCAATAATAGGTATAATTTTAGCTATTTTTCTTTTTAATAAATATGTTTACAATATAAATGATGGCCTGGTTCACTTTACAGAAACCTTCTCAAGAGCTAGTATTTTAGTTACTTTTTTTGTTTCTGAAACTTTATTAGGTTTAATTCCACCAGAAATATTTATTGCTTGGTCTAAAAAAACATCAGACCCTATAACAAACTTAGCATTATTAGCAATACTTTCTTATTCAGGAGGTTTAATTACCTATTTTATAGGAAAAGCTACACTTAAAATTGAAAAAGTGCGTCTTTATTTAGAAGTTAAAATGGCTAAAAGTTTGGCTAATATTCGCAAATGGGGAGGCATTTTAATACTTGTAGGTGCCTTATTGCCTTTACCTTTTTCTATTGCTTGTTTAACTGCTGGTATGATTAAATATCCTTTTAAGAATGTAGTTTTTTTCGGATTGTTTAGATTGGCAAGATTTGCCATTTATGGCTGGGCTATTTTTAAAGTAGTTCATTAAAAAAAATTACCTTTGCAACATGGGACTAACAAATAACGATATTTTTAAAAAATTAAGAGTTGCACATAAATTACGAGATACAGATATTATTGATATTTGTGCATTAGTAGATTTTAAAGTAACCAAAGGAGAATTAGGTGCTATTTTTAGAAAAGAAGATCATCCTAAATATATAGAATGTGGAGATCAATTTTTACGTAATTTTTTAAACGGATTAATTATTCACTTAAGAGGTCCAATGCCCAAAAAAGGTGAAAAATAGTTTTTTTGATTTTATATAATAAAAAAAGAGCGCTGTCATAAACTGAAAGCGCTCTTTTTTTATTTGCAAATTATCTAAATTTTAGAATGGTAAATCATCTGGCTCATCATCAGATACCTTAGAAGCTGGCTCAAACTGATCTACTGGAGGTAAGTTACCTGCTTTTGGTGCAGAAGATAAATTCTCAATTCTCCAACCTTGTATTGAGTTAAAGTATTTCGCTTCACCTTGTGGGTTAATCCATTCTCTACCTCTTAAATTGATAGATACTTTTACATCTTGCCCAACACTGTAATTGTTTAACAAATCTGTTTTGTCTTGTACAAATTCTATCATTATCATTTGAGGATATTGCTCATCTGTTGTAACAACCAACTCTCTTTTTCTAAAACCATTAGAACCAAAAGTCTGTACGTCTCCAATTAATTTAATTTTACCTATAACTTCCATAATATTTATTTTAATAAAAGTACTTTCCAAGCACTTTCTACATCATTCTTACTTAAAAACTCTTTGGCAAATGTATGTTTTTTTACAGTTTCTAACCCAATAAATTCTGGGTGTTCTTTAGCAAAGTTATCAACAGTTGCTATGTTTGGTAACTGCTCTACATTACCTAACATACCTAAATTATTACCCGTTAAAACTGTACTATTTCTTATTTCTGCAGGTATGGCATCTACACCTATTCCTAATGTAGCAATGGGTTTTGGAATTTCGAAAAAACCATCTCTTGCTCTAGAATAATAACTTCCTCCTGCTCTTGCTACTAAATCTATTTTATGCTGATCTATACTTCCATCATCAGCTAAAACAGTTTCAGAAATATGCATTTTTACAACTTCACAGATAATTAAATTTCCTGCTCCACCTTCTGTTCCTGTAAAAATAACATCTTTTACTTTACACTCAAATTGTACAGGAGATTCTGCAACTCTAAAAGGTTTCACTTCATCTGATTTTAACATGGTAAAACCTGCTTTATCAAACTCATTTACACCTTTTGCATACTCAGAACTACTTAAAGACATTTGCTGCACAATAGCATAATTAACCACATTTACAACTACTTCTTTAGTAGCTAAAGCGTTTTCTAAAGTATGTTTTATAGTATTGTCTCTTACTCTTCTTGCTGGAGAAAATATTAATGTTGGCGGATTAGAACTAAACACATTAAAAAAACTATAAGGAGATAAATTTGGGTTTCCTTCAGCATCTACAGTACTTGCAAAAGCAATAGGTCTAGGCGCAATTGCACCCAATAAATAACTGTGTAATTTTCCTGTTGGAATTTCTTTTGGATTGATACTAAGCATACATATTTTTTTAACGAATTGTTTTTTCTGAATTATTAGAAATCAAAAATAAAATTTGATACACAAAGATACTATCTAAACTTGAAACGAGTTATATTGGTAAATCTTTATATTTGTTTTAATGAGTTTTTTTACAAACACACTTTTATTTAAAAGAATTGCACTAATTATTTCTCTAATAATTGTAACCTTAATTTTATGGAACACGTATACTTTTTTCCAAAAATTTAAGCAAGCAGAAAGAGCTAAAATGGAAATTCATGGTGAAGCAATTAAAGAACTAAATACAGAAAGTGTAGCAGAATTATCAGAAAACATTTCCAACTTACCTTTAAATATTATTAGCAGAACCAAAGACATTCCTTTTATTTTAGTTGATGAAAATGGTAATATAAAAGGCTCTAACAACTTAAATCCTAAAAAAGAAAACGACCCTAAATATCTAGAAGAGCAGTTGGCAATTATGAAAAGCCAAAATCAACCTATTAAAGTTGATTATTTAGGTAAAACTGATTATATCTATTATCGTGATTCAGATTTATTAAACAAGCTCACTTATTATCCTTTGGCGCTAATTCTTATCCTTGTTTTATTTTTGGCAGTAATTTATTTGTTTTATAGTTCCAACAAAGCCTCTGAAACCAATAAACTTTGGACAGGAATGGCTAAAGAAACTGCACATCAAATTGGCACACCTTTGTCTTCTCTCTTAGGTTGGATTTCAATTTTAAAAATGGAAAAAGTTGATGAAACTTATATTGATGAAATTGAGAAAGACGTACACAGATTAAACACTATTGCAAATCGTTTCTCCAAAATTGGCTCTAAACCAGAACTAAAAAAAGAAAATATTGTAACTATTACAAAACAAGCTTATGATTATTTAGAATCTAGAAGTTCTAAACAAATTTCTTTTTCTTTTACATCTACACAAAACGAGATTTACACCAACTTAAATACAGAATTGTTTGGTTGGGTAATAGAAAACCTTATAAAGAATGCTATTGATGCAATGCTAGGTAAGGGAAAATTACATGTAAAAATTGAAGACAAACAAAATAAAGTTAAAATTACAGTTACTGATACTGGAAAAGGAATGCCAAAAAAACTATTTAAACAAATTTTTAAACCTGGTTTTACAACTAAAAAACGTGGTTGGGGTTTAGGTTTATCTTTATCTAAAAGAATTATAGAAGATTATCATAATGGAAAAATATTTGTGAAAAAATCTGAAATTGATAAAGGAACTACTTTTCAAATATTACTTAATAAATCTTCAGAATTAAAAACTATTAGAAATCTTCTCAGCTAAGTCCATAAATTCTTCTTTAGATAACTTTGCTTTTTGCTGAAACTGCATATCAGCCATTTCGTTTATTGGAATTAAATGCACATGTACATGAGGCACTTCTAAACCAATTACACTCATGCCAATTCTTTTACAAGGCACAGCTTTTTCAAGTGCTTTCGCAACATTATAAGAAAATTTCATTAAGTTATTGTAGTCTTCTTTAGTTAAATCAAAAATTTTATTTTCTTCTTTTTTAGGAACCACTAAAGTATGTCCTTTTGCATTCGGGTTAATGTCTAAAAAAGCAATAAAATCGTCATTTTCTGCAACTTTATAACTTGGCAATTCTCCTGTAATTATTTTTGTAAAAACACTCATATCTAACTTTTGATTTGATTACAGTAAATATAAAAAAGAATTCGGGTTTTGGTAAACCAAAACCCGAATTTAAAAGTGTTTTCTTTAGTAAGAAAAATATAATTTATCTCGTAATTTCTACAATTTCGAATTTCATAATTCCACTTGGTACTTGAATTTCAGCAATTTC
>CAXBAC010000014.1:0-16027 GCA_963973485.1 uncultured Polaribacter sp.
TAACCCAAATTATTGATTTACTAATTACTTTAATCGTTGTTTTCTATTTTGTCTAGCTATTTTTATTCAAAGTTTCAAAAAAAATAGTGGGGTTAAGGTGTTAATATTCAGTTGGTTTATTTGTAAATGTAGATTTTTTAGTTCAAAAATATTGTTAAAATCATTCCAAATGTTAATTTAATGTTACCAAAATGTTTTTTAAATGTAATTTAAATTGTATATTTGTAAAGGAAATGTTAACCTTAAATTAGAAAGTCATGAAAAAAATTATAGCAAGTATTATATTTTGTATCGCAGTTTCAGGATTTGCGCAAGATAATAAAGCTACATATAAAGCAGAAGGAGACTTGGTAAAGGCAACTTATTATTATGAAGATGGTTCTATAAAAACCCAAGGTTTTTTTAAAGATAAAAAATTAACAGGTAAATGGACACGCTTTGATAAAGAAGGCAATAAAATACAATTGGCTTATTATAAAGATGGTAAAAAAGTTGGTAAGTGGTTTATGTGGTCTGCTAATTCTTTAAAAGAAATTACATATGATAGCAATGTTATTGCTTCTGTGAATGTTTGGAAGCCAGATTCTAAAATTGCTTTGAATAACGATTAAATAAAACTAAGTTTTGTTTTGAATCCCAATAAAATCATTTGATTTTATTGGGATTTATTTTTGTTATAACTACAGAGATTATACAGTGTATTTAATATTTTAGGACTTATGCTTAGTTGCTTTTTGTGATACTAAATATAAATAATGAAACATATCTAATAAATATAACTTGAGTTATCCCTATTAAAAAGAGTATTAGAGAATATTTCTCAATAATGCAATAAAATTCCAATTAATAGAATACTCAAAAAGATTTGTAAAATTACTTTCAGACCTTCTTTTATATCTTTTAAATGTTTATCCTTGATAAACAAGGTTTGAAATTACTTTTATTTGTTGAAAATATTTTCATTTTGCAATTTTCCGTAAATCAGGCAAAACTTGTATAATAAGAACTACATTTAAATTATTATAAACTATTTAAAAACATTTTAGATGTTTTTATAAAATTGCTTAATTACAAAAAAATTATAGCCATAAAAAAAACGTTTAGAAGTTTTTCTAAACGTTTTTTTTAATTTTAATGTTTTTCTATTTATTCTACAATTAAAGTAAAAGGAATACTATATTTTACACCAACTGGCTTTCCTCTTTGTCTACCAGGTTTCATAGTTGGTAATTTGTTCATTACACTTATAACTTCACTTTCAATTTTTGGGTGAGGTCCTCTTGCTTGTACATTTACAATATTTCCTTTTTTATCAATTTTAAAACCAATAAAAACTCTTTTTTTACCAGCAGAAAGTCCTAATTCATTAGGTAATTCAGCGTCAAACTTTCTTAAAAAGTGCTTTTGTACCATTTTACTAAAGCAATCTTTTAATTCTTGTTTATTTCCTTTACATCCAGGAAATACAGGAACATCTTCAATAATCATGAAGCTCACGTCTTCTACTACTTCTTCTGCTTCTTTAATTTCAACTATTTCTTCTACAACTATTGCTTCTGTTTCGTCAGTTTCAGTAGATTCTATTACAGTTTCTTCAATTTCCTTTTCATCTTCAACAACTTCAATTTTTTCTGGAGTTGGTGGTGGTGGAGTTTTTGGCTTTACTGGTTCTATTCTTTCAGTAATTGGCACTTCTTCCTCCATCTCAGCACTCATGTTAACAACACCTAAGTCTCCATAAGTTTTGTCATAAGTTTTTTGTTCTATGGCAGCATAAGTTACAAACAAAGCTAAAACAAGCCCAATTTGCATAAAGATTTTACTGAAATTCTCTAAATTCGATTTCGGATTTTTCTTAATTTCCATTATAAAGTGTTTTTATAGATTGCTAATTTAAATAAAAAATTGTTTTATTTACAACTCTATGAATAATTAATCTATTTTTTTTTAAAAAAAAAATTAAATATAACTAAAGCTAAACATACACCTAATGAATTAGCGAAAACATCTATGTAATCTCCTGTTCTATAATTCGTTAGTGTTGCCTGTATTACTTCAATTACTATGCCAAAAATAATACAGCTTAAAACAACAATATATTTTTTAACAGCTTTTTTATAAAAAGTTAATAACCATGCAAAAGCTAAAGTAAAATATGCTATTGCATGGTAAATTTTATCTGCATTTTTAACGCCAATATTTGCGCTTGGTAGCTTATAAAGACTTAAAAAGATAATAGTAATTGTTATGGCCAAAGCCATAACAATTATATTATCCTTCAATAAGGTTTTTATACGCTTCTGCATCTAGTAAATCTTGTATTTGAGATTCATCTGAGATTTCAATTTTTATCATCCATCCCTTTTCATATGGATCTGAATTCACCAATTCTGGATCGTCTTCTAAAGTATCATTGAATTCGATTACTTCTCCTGTTAATGGCATAAATAAATCTGAAACTGTTTTTACAGCTTCTACTGATCCAAAAACTTCACCTTCTTCTACTGTATCATCTAATGTATCTACATCAACATAAACAATATCTCCTAACTCACCCTGAGCAAAATCTGTAATCCCTACTGTTGCAACAGTACCTTCAATTTTAATCCACTCATGGTCTTTAGTGTATTTTAACGTAGCTGGAATGTTCATTGTATTAAAAATTTAAATTTTGATTTTATAATTGGTTTAATTTCCTCCTAAATTGTAAATAATGTTGATACCACCATTTATTGCTTGTCTTGGAAAAGTAGTAGAAATGGCATATCTAGATGTTTGATGATTGTAATAAAATGATGCTGTTAAACTACTACTTAACCTGTAATCTGCAACAAATTTAATAGAAAATAATCGTTGGCCACCACTAATTTGATTATTATCTTCATCTATATATCTAATTTGTGTTAGATTATCTCTTAAAGATACGTCTGCTCTTAGGTTAATGTCTCCTTTTAATGTTGTTTTTTTACCTGTAAAGCGTGTGTTCATTTTAACATCTTTAAAAACATACCCCAAACCAAAGATGTATTCTGTACCAGCAATATCTGTAAGTGTACTGTTATTAAAGTTCATGGTTAATGTTCTGTCTCTTTTTACTTCTCCTCTTAATGAAAAAGAGTTTTTCATTTTCATATCTACTTTAATTAATGGCGAAAATTCATCAACTAAAGTGGCTGCACCAACTAATCTTTGCGCTTCGTAATTCCCTGCAGCATTTACAGCTGTATATTTTGTAGCTTCATCGTATTGTAAATTGTTAGTGAAACTAGAAATTGTGTATGATGATCTGTAGCCATGAGATATAATAAACGTAGAAAAATTCTTTTTAAACCACTTTAATTTCATTAGCCCATTGTAACGTAAAGTCCAATTAGGAATAGGGATATTTCTAAACAAACTAGTGTTTACTTTATCTGGATTTTTTCCTGAATAAGCAGCCATAAATGCTGGCAGTAAGACTTGCTGACTGTTTTCACCAAAACCAGCAGGATCTACTCCAGGATTTTCTCTTGCAAAACGATTAGAAACAGCTGTTCTATAATCTTTCATTCGCTGAAAAAGTACATCTCCATCTGTAAAAGCTGTACTAAACATAGAGTGGCTAGTGCTAAAGTTTCCTGTTTCAAAAGCTTCAATTCCGAAGTCTATGGTTCCATTTTCTGTACCATCATCAATGATGTCTAGTTGTTGTGATAAATCGCTTGTCTTTATTTTATTACCTCTTACATCAATATTTAAATCTGTAATTGGTTTTAATGTAAAGGTGTAATCAAGTTTGTTATAATGTGTTCTGCTGTAAGTTTTATTGTAAAAAGCAGTTTCGTCTATTGGTGTATTTGGGTCATCTATTTGAGCTCTTGGAGCTACTAACCAGCCATTAGTCAACGCTTTATTTCTAATATCTACTTGACTACCAAATGCGAATGATGTTGGTGCACCTCCTAAAAACCCAACTCCCTCATCATATCCTTGCAAATATTGACCATTGTTTTCTGTATAACTTATTTTACCTTGTTTTACTGATGTTAAAACATCCCAAGAAAGTTTTAATATTTTTTTACCTGTTGGTAAATTTTTCTTTGGCTGAATACGTGCGTTTTTGTTTTCTTTTAAAAGTTTACGTTGTTGTTTTGTTAGTAACAATTTTTCAAAACCAACATTTTTATAAATTTTATCGAAAGAAAAAGTAGTATTTAAATTGTGTGTATTTGCATTTTGTATAACGTTACCTATTTGTTCTGCAATAGTTTGGTCTTGAGATTGTACCTGCCAATCAAAATCTGCAGTATACGCATAATCTGCTTGAATAAAACTTAAGAAAGGAAACTTATCTAAAGGAATTTGATAGGTTGAGTTTAATTTTTGATGGTATTGATTTGCTCTACCTGTATTAAAGAAATTATCGAAAATTTGCAGTTCTTCTCCACTTCCAAAAGCATCGTAAATATAATTGTTAGTGGCATTAAAGTTTAATGTAAGCGATTTTGTTAAATTAAAACCAACAGTATAATCCCAATCAAATAAAAATCTTCTTTGAATTAGTTCTGGTTGTTGAGATAAACCTTGTACTAAATTTCTAGATTGCTGCTCATTATAACTTCTATTAATTCTAGAATTTATAGCTAAAACACTTGGTACAGGATTTACGTTTAAATCTTTTATAAACTTCCAATATTTGCTTTTAAACTTTTCTGAATTTTTAAACAACTCAATTGGCTCTGAATTGAAGTTGAAGTTATAAGCTGCAGATGCAGTAACATTTTCGTTAATGTATTTTTCTATATTATAATCTCTATGAAATTCTTTATTATGTGCATAAGAAACCGCTAAATTTTCTACGTCGTAAAATTTTGGTTTTTTGGTTGAATTTGGGTTTCTATTCTTTTTTACATTTACAAAACTTATGCTTGTTCTTTTGGTGTAATCTCTAGAGAATTCACTATTAGGATTCTCCTCAATAGCATCTTCTAAAAGTACATCTTGGTATTGTGGATCAAATTTTGGGTCGATAAACTTTTCACCTACACTATAAGTCATAGGTACTTGAATTCCCCATTTTTCTGGTGTAAATACCTTGCCTAAATTAACAGTTGTTGAAACATCATATTGTTTGGTTTCATCTAAAGTTCTTTGGTTTACTCTGTCTTCTACATTACCAAACCCAATCGTTTGCATGCTACCAGAAAGTGAAACATTGGCAACATCAGCAAAATTAGCATCTGCATTTAACACTGCAGCCCAACCAGCATCGTTATCAAAACCTGCAGCTCTTAATTCATTGAACCAAACTTCACCTGTTTTGCTAACATTGCTTGTGTTTTTTAATCCTAACACAATGGTTCTTAATTGTGCTAATGTTGGGTTACCTTTTACACTAATGGTATAGGGTACATCTGCACTTTGTGCTGTAGATGTGTATAATTCGTTAATTGCAGCACCAACTGCATCTCTTTCTAGTTTTACTTTACCAAAACTTTCTAAAAAGGCATCTAAGTTGTTTTCTTCTGGCCAAATATCTAATTGACTGTTTCCTCCAGAACTCACAGTTAATGGCAATTCTATTTCATAATAGTTTTCGTTTAAGTCTGTTCCTAAGCGAATTACACCTGCAAAACCATCATCACCCTCTAAATGCATAAACATTTTGAGATTTTTAAATCGCCTTAAATCTACACTAATGTTTTTGTAGATGGCTCTGGTTTTATTAGGCTCTAAATTGGTTACTTTTAAGGTAACAGATTGTTCGTTTTGTAACTGAACTGTGGTGCTCCCTTGCAAACGTTCACGCTCAATTCCTGGAGGTTGAATATAGCTTCCATTATTTTGTTCTATACTTACCACACCAACTTCAAAACCTTCTAGTTCAGCTTGATTCAATTCTCTATCAGGATCAATAGCTGGATCTATGGTTCTTAAATAACGTCTCCAATCTCCACGTACTAAATCCAATTCACCAAATCGAAGTACTACAGGCATTTTAAAATTCGTTAAATACATTCTTACAAAACGTATGCTGTTAAAATCTGTAATTCCGTTTACAGGAGTTCCATTTCTAATAGGTACTCTAAATTGATACCATTTAGTTTCTTGAGTATTACCATTTTCTAGAGTAACAGTCGTAGTTTTTTCATCTACAATAAAATTTCTACCTTTTTGTAAATCGTTTTTATTCATTGATATTTTATACTCAAAATAGCTTTCAACAGTATTCATGGTTTGATCTCTGTTGATGTCTTCTACATCTGGGTAAGTTGTTGATGAAGTAGGGTAGGCTTCTGTAGATTGATTTAAAGTTGGCGAATTTCCTTGGGTATTGTTAAAGTCTTTATACCTTTTAATGATAGATGCATTAATTCCGTCTAAAGCTCCTCCTCTAAAAAACTGAAAGTCATCTGCTGCTGGATCTGATAACGCTGCAAATTTAGGGTCTACATTTGCTAAAGTTCGTTCGCCATCATTGGTTAAACCATCAAAACCTAAATCTTGATTACTTCTTGCTGCATCTTCTTCGCTAAACGCATAGATTATTGATGGGTTTCTAGGCACATCTCCCCAAATGGTACTATTTACGTTTACACCATCTATTTTTACGCCATCTTCTGGCAAACCGTTTTCGAACATTTTACGGTTGTCTTTTGTAATATCTTCAGATATGTTTCCTAGGTTGATGTATAAATCTCCAACTTGATTTGAAAGATCATTAGGGTTTACACCTTGAGGTAAACCTTCTTCTTGAGTTATGGAGTAATTTTGATATGGATCCATAATCCAAAACTGAATGTACTCAACATTGGCTTGATCGAAATTATTGGTGTTTAAAGCACGCATAATTCCACCCCAATTGGTTTCAGGATTTGGTAAAATTGCTCTATCTTCTGCAATAGTTGCGTTTGGATTGTAATTGTAGGAACCTCTTTCTTCTGGAAAATACGCTAAATCTAAGGTTCTAATTTGTGTGTTTTGAGTAATATCAAATTGTTGATTTGGAAACAGTTCATTAAAGTTGATTTGCCTAGTTTCTGCTCTAGACAATTGGTCTGCATCTATACTTGCTGGTGTTTCTCCAAAGCCATAAAAGATTTGATCTATGCTATACCAAGCCAATTTTCCTCTTTTGTAATTGTAAGATAAATCGCTGCTGCTTCCATTAAATCTATCATTAGATTGATTTCTTGGAGTACTTGCTTCATACCAATCTAAAGCAGAAAGCAAGCTTATTGGTATTTGTGATGCTTCAAAGTCATCAATATATGTAGTAGCTGCACCAGTTACATCTATTCCACTTGGTGTGCCTGGTAATAAATACGCCATATCTGCTCTAACAGATAAGTTAGAAGGTACCTCAGTATCTACAAAGGGCAATTTATTGGCTAATTTTGTAAAGTATGGAACCTCTGTAGCATAATCTACATTTAACCCAAGCATAGTATTATTTATAGGTTCTGAACCAAAATTTATTTTAGGTGTCAATGGCCTTTCCAATACGTTTAAAACGGTTGCACCTAATATAAAATTTTCAGAAAATTGATGTTCTACATCAACTCCCATAAAGGTTTTTCTTTGTTGATTAAAGACAGCATTATTTTCTGTAGAAACACTAATTGGTGTTCCAGAAGCTTGTAAACCTGGATCTATAATTTGTACTCTACCTTGTAAATAATCTACCACAAAATCTACACCTTCTACTAACTGTCTGCCTCCAGCAGTAACTTTAACAGAACCTTGAGGCACGTTAAAAGCGCCAATTGGAATTCCGCCAGCATTATCAGACTTAAAATATCCTTTTAAAAAATATTTGTCTTTGGCTTGAAAGTTATTTTGAATATTGATTTTTGTATTCAGATACAGTTCCTTGAATAAAAATTTGGCATCTAAGTTTTCATTTAAACCAATATCATTTGGATCATTTGGGTCTTTTATTAAGTCTTTACCAAAAGGTTCTGGCTCTGGAAAAATAATATATCCATTTTGAGAGTTTACAGTAATACCCTCTACATAATCGAAAAAACCATCTGGTGTTCTAAACTGACTTTGGTCTAATTGATCTAAGTTTAAAACCTGAATTAAAGGGGTATTTGGTATATTTGGCGTGTTTGCATTTTGCAATACATTAGAAGCTATACCTGTATCATCATCTCTATATTGTATTTCGAAACGAAAACCATCTTGAGTTAAAGGATAAGCACCTAATGCGTAAATGTTTTTCATCATTAATCGCCAAGTAGGAAACGCTTCTTTTTCGTTGGTGTTTGGATTTTGTCTAACCGTTTGTAAAATTTCTGAACGTAATAATTTTACAGCTAAGTTATTTGGTGCTTGAATTCCATCATTAGAAAACTCACCTACTTTAAACGATTTTTTTGTGCTTCCGTTTACAGAACCAGCAACAGTGTACTCGTAAGCAACTGCCAGAACTTCACCATCATTTAAACGTCTGTTTAAAGATATGTACCCTAATTTTGAGTTTAAGACATATTCATTAGGACTCAGTTTTCTAGCATTTTCTAGAATAGAATAATCTGTACCTTGTTCCATTTGAAAACGACTCTGTAACGTATTGTCTACATCAGAAATATCTCTAATTCCTGCTAAAACACTTGGGTCGTAAATGTTATTTGCATTGTTTTGAGGTAAGTTAAATACTTGACCATTTGTATTTACAGTAACTGGGTTAACAGGTTGTACTGTGTTGTTGTCATCAACTAAATTTTGATAATCTGAACCAGGATTATTTAATTCACCAATATCTGCAAGTGCTACAATACTTCTAAAATCTTCTGTGGTGGCATTTCTATTGGTAATCCACACTTCGATTCTTGTAATGTTAACTTGACTACTGATTAATGGGTATTGTTTTAATGAGTTTGCATAGTTATCTATAAAAAATTGCGATAAGAAAAAATGACGGTCATTATCATAGTCTGTTGTTCTTAGTTCAAATTCTTGAATAGAGGCACCAGCTTCTGCAACTACGGTTTTACTCTCTGAGTTTTGTTGAGAAAAAACAGCTGTTACACTAGTTTTACCAAATTGCAATTTGGTTTTTACACCAAACAGACTTTGAGCTCCATTAATTAAAGAGTTTTTAATAGGCATAGCAACATTACCAGCTTCAATACCTTGTAAAATATCGTCTTCAGTTGGTTTGTAATCTATCTTTACTAAGTTTTGGAAATCGAAATTTGCCTGAGTATCATAATTAGCTGTAAACTCTAATCGTTCACCTACTTTTGCACGAATACTTGCATTTATTTGTTGATCGAAATCAAAAGTAAAACTACTTCTGTTTTCCTCAGAAATTTGTGGGTTTTCTGTATTTTGATAAATAAAACCAAGTTTTAAATTTAAATTTCCTGTTGGGGTAAACTCTATGGTATTTCCTCCAAAAATAGTTTCAAAAAATTTTGAATTTACATAGTAAGAAGGTAATAAATCTTTTTGGGCAGCTGCTGACCCTTTTTTCTTACTATTAGTTGCGCTTACTTTATCTTTAAAATATTGCAACATATCTCGCTTAAGACGATATTCTTGATATTCTTTTTGTGTAAGAAATATTGGTGTTTTTGTATAATAATCGCCTATTTTTTCAATGATTACATACCTGTTTAACGTTTTATCGAAAATGACTTCCTTCTTAGCTAAATCATCTAAAAATAATCCCCCTTTTTGAGTGTATTTAAAATCATATTTTAATTGTACAGTGTCTTTTTTTACTGTAGTAGAACCTTTAGAAGTTGTAGTTTGTGCCTGTAAAGATAGGTTTACTAAAAAAGTAAAAAAGACGAGTGCAACTATGTTTTTAAATAATTTACTCAATTGATTATAAGTTTTTTAAAGCTAGTTTTATGATGTTTTCTACAGAAGCATCAGCATTTTCTTTTAGAATTGTATTGACAACCTTCTCGCATTGTTTTTTATTAAAACCTAAAACTTCTAATGCTGATAACGCTTCATTTCTGTTTGTATTGCTTGTGTTAACAGAAACTTCGTCTATAATAAAAGTTTTTAATATTTTATCTTTGAGATCTACAATAACTCGTTGTGCAGTTTTTGCACCAATACCTTTTACAGATTGAATTACAGCAACATTTTCTGAGCCTATTGCTTGTTGTATTTCTTCTGATGTCATAGACGAGCACATAGTTCTAGCTATACTTGGCCCAACACCAGATACAGAAATCAACAATTTAAAAACTTCTCGTTCTGTTTTACTGATAAAACCATACAGTGTATGTGCATCTTCTCTTATAGATAAATGCGTGTATAAAACTACATTTTCATCTGAAGGTAAACTGGAAAAAGTATTTAAAGAAATGTGTAATAAATAACCTACACCATTACAATCTACCACAACTTCTGTTGGGCTTTTTTCAACCAATCTACCTCTAACTTGTGTAATCATAGCTTTTTTATTTGCTCTAATGTACTATTTTTTATTCTTTTCTCTTTGTTGTGCATCAACACATGCTAAAGCTGCCATGTTTACCATTTCATCTACACTTGCTCCAAGTTGTACAACGTGTGCTGCTTTACTTAAACCAAGAATTACAGGTCCAATAGATTCTGCACCTTGCATTTCTTTTAAAAGTTTATAAGTGATGTTTGCAGATTCTAAATTTGGAAATATTAGTACGTTAACTTTCTTACCATTTAATTTAGAAAACGGAAATTCTTTAGCTAACATTTCTGGGTTTAAAGCAAAATCAGCTTGAATTTCTCCATCAACAACTGCATTAGGGAAGTTACGATGTATGTATGATACTGCTTCTCTAATTTTTTGTGACGTTTCTTTATTTGTAGAGCCAAAGTTAGAAAACGATAACATGGCTACATTTGGTTTCATTCCAAACATTTTTACCAAATTAGAGGTCATTTGTGATATTTTAACTAAATCTTTTGCAGTAGGGTTTAAATTGATTGTTGTGTCTGCCAAGAACATTGGACCTTGCTTGGTTAACATTAAGTTACATGCAGCTACTTTTGTAATTCCTGTATCTTTTGGAATCAATTCTAAAATTGGTCTAACTACTGTTGGGTAGGGTCTAGAATATCCTGTAATTAAAGCATCAGCTTCTCCCTCATTTACCATCATTGCTGCAAAATAATTACGTTCGCGCATTAATTTTTTTGCTTCAGAAAGTGTTCTTCCTTTACGTTGTCTGGTTTTCCAATACGCTTCTCCAAAACGATCTCTTCTACCTTTTTCTTCGTCTGTTTTTGGATCAAAAATTGGCACATCATCTGTAAAACCAATTTCTTCTTTTAATTCAAGAATAACTTCTTTTCTACCTAATAAAATTGGTAATCCTAATTTTTCTTCTTGAATTCTTTGAGCCGCTTTTAATACATCTAAATGATCTGCTTCTGCAAAAACAATACGCTTTTTATTACGTTTTGCTCTGTTATGTATTTGTCTAATTTCTTTACTTCCAGAACCTGAACGTTCCATCAATTCTTCTCTATAAGCATTCCAGTCTTCTATTGGTTCTAATGCAACACCAGAATCCATAGCTGCTTTAGCAATTGCTGGAGGAATTTCATAGATTAATCTTGGATCAAAAGGTTTAGGGATGATGTATTCTTTTCCAAAGTTTAAGCTTACTTCATCATACACAATATTTACCTGTTCAGGAACCGATTTTTTTGCCAAGTCTGCAAGTGCATGTACTGCAGCCATTTTCATTTCTTCATTTATTTTGGTAGCTCTTACATCTAAAGCGCCTCTAAAAATAAATGGAAAACCTAATACATTATTAACTTGGTTAGGATGATCTGATCTTCCTGTAGCCATAATAATATCATCTCTTGTAGCAATAGCTAAATCATACTCAATTTCTGGGACAGGGTTTGCCATTGCAAAAACAATAGGGTTTTTGGCCATAGAAAGTAACATTTCTGGGGTAACGATATTACCCATAGAAAGCCCAATAAATACATCTGCATTTTGCATGGCTTCTTCAAGTGTGTTTACATCTTGATTTGTAGCAAATTCAGCTTTTTGTGATGTTAAGTTGTCTCTGTCTTTACGAATAACACCTTTACTATCACACATGATGATGTTTTCTCTAACAGCACCTAATTCTAGATACAAACGTGTACAAGAAATAGCTGCAGCACCAGCACCATTTACTATGATTTTAAGTTTAGAAATATCTTTACCTGTAATTTCTATGGCATTTTTTAATGCTGCAGCAGAAATTATTGCAGTTCCATGCTGATCATCGTGCATTACAGGAATATCTAATTCCTCTTTTAAACGTGTTTCTATTTCAAAAGCTTCTGGAGCTTTAATGTCTTCTAAATTAATTCCGCCAAAAGTAGGTGCAATAGCTTTTACGGTTGCTATAAATTCTTCGACATTTGTGGTGTCAACTTCAATATCAAAAACATCAATATCTGCAAATATTTTAAAAAGCAATCCTTTACCTTCCATTACAGGTTTAGAGGCTTCTGGGCCAATATCACCCAAACCTAAAACAGCAGTTCCATTAGAAATAACTGCAACTAAGTTACCTTTAGAGGTGTATTTGTAAACGTTGTTTTTATCTTTTGCAATCTCTAAACAAGGCTCTGCAACTCCTGGTGAATACGCTAGTGCTAAATCGTGTTGAGTTGCATATTTTTTGGTAGGTACAACTGCAATTTTACCTGGTTTTGGTTTTGCGTGATATACTAAAGCTTCGTGTCGTTTTCTAGAATTGCTCATAAATACTTGTTTGCTTATTTAACCTACAAATATATGCTTTTCGTAGAAAGAATAAATAAGGTTTGGTTGCTTTTTAATAGGTTGTTTCAATAATTATCAGAAAGTTATTTGCTAATGTTTCATTATTTTAACCTAAACATTAGCTATGGGCATTTTTGTTTTTTACATGTTTAACAAATTTTAAAGATTTACTTGTAACAGAAACTCTAATTTTACGTCTATCAATCAAAACCAAAAGATGAAGAGAATCATTTTTATATGTTTGTTTTTTATATCGATTAAACAAATTGCTCAAGTACAAGGTGTAATTAAAGATGCTAAAGGAGAACCGCTTTCCTTTGTAAGTGTTTATTTAGATAAAACAGTTACAGGTACAACTTCTAATGATAGTGGAGAGTATGTTTTAGAGCTTTCAAAAAAAGGAAAATTTACTATTGTTTTTCAATTTTTAGGATATAAGACTTTAAAGAAGCAGATAGAGATAGTTTCTTTTCCTTATAATTTAGATGTTGTTTTAGAAGAAGAAAGTGTTACTTTAAATGAAATATCTATATCTACTGGCGAAAATCCTGCGAATGCTATTATTAGAAATACTATAGCAAATAAGGATAAAAATACAGACAAATACGCCAATTATACAGCTAAATTTTACTCAAGAGGTTTAACCAGAATTAAAGATGCTCCAGAGAAATTTTTTGGACAAGGTTTGGGTGATTTTGGTGGAGGTTTAGACTCAACAAGAAGTGGAATAATTTATTTGTCTGAAACATTTTCGAATATCTCTTTTCAAAAAGATCCAAGAAAATTTAAAGAAAAAATTGTTGCCTCAAAGGTTTCTGGTGAAGATAATGGTGTAAGTTTTAATAGAGCAGAAGATTCAAATATTAATTTATACGAAAATAGTATTACTGTTTTTAATGATTTAGTTTCGCCTATTTCTACAAATGCTTTCAGTTATTATAAATATAAATTAGAAGGTTCTTTTTACGATTCAAATGGTAAACTCATCAATAAAATAAAAATTATTCCTAAGAGAAAAAATGACCGTGTTTTTGAAGGTTTTATTTATATTGTGGAAGATGATTGGGCTTTGTATGGAGCAGATTTAGTTACTTCTGGGAGCCAAGTAAATTTACCTTTCGTAAATTCTCTTGGTTTAAAACAAGGATATAATTATTCAGAAAAAATAGATGCTTGGGTGTTAATTAGTCAGTCTATAGATTTCGATATTAAGTTTTTAGGATTTAAACCTAGAGGTAAATTCTCTTATGTGTATTCTGATTACGATTTTAATCCGTCTTTTACTGAAAATACATTTACAAACGAAGTGCTATCTTTTGAAGAAAATGCTACAAAAAAAGATTCTGTATTTTGGAACGAATTGAGACCAGTTTCACTTACCAAAGAAGAGGTTAAAGATTATAGAATTAAAGACAGTATTAAGGTAATTAGAAAATCTAAAAAATACCTAGATTCTGTTGATGCAAAAGGAAATAAATTTCGATTTTTAGACCCTATAACTGGATATTCTTTTAGAAATTCTTATAAAAACACTTCTTTTTCATACAATGCCCCTTTGCTAAGAACAGGGTTTAACACTGTGCAAGGATTCAATTCATCATTAGGTTTTAGCTATTTTAAACAACTGAATGATGAAGGCAAATGGTGGTCTGCAGGAGTTGATGTTAATTATGGTTTTTCTGATAAGAGATTAAGACCCACTTTTTTCTTTAGTAAAAAATGGGATAACTTATCAAAACCAAGACTTACTATTGCAGGTGGTGTAGTTACTCCTCAATTTAATGAAAGAGATCCTATTTTTAAACTAAACAACACTATAACTTCTCTTTTTTATAGAGAGAATTTTATGAAAATTTATGAAAAAACATATATAAACTTTCGTTATTCAGAAGAAATTAAAAATGGATTGTATTTCAAAGCATCTTTAGAGTATGCAAAAAGAAGTCCGCTTTTTAATACAACAAGTTACTCTTTTGCATCAGAAGATACCAATACATTTACGTCAAATAATCCATTAGATCCAACAGATTTTACAAACCCTGCTTTTGATGAGCATAGTATTGCAACCCTAAATTTAGGAGCAACCTTTGTGTTTGGGCAAAAGTATTTAAGTTATCCAAACAGCAAAGTAAATCAAGGAAATGATAAATTTCCTACAATAAGTGTAAACTATATTAAAAGGTTTGGGGCAGATGAAAGTAGATTAAATTCAGATCTTTTTATAGCAAATATTAGGCAATTTATAAATGTAGGAAACTATGGTAAATTTGCTTATCATATTAGAGGAGGTGCTTTTTTAAAGCAAAAGGATATTGCCTTTATGGATAATTTACAAGCCAATGGAAACCAATTATTATTTCCTATAGATAGAGAATTAAATAGTTTTAATTTATTAGAGTACTATAAGTTTTATACCAATGATAAGTATGCAGGAATGCATATAGAACACAATTTTAAGGGAGCAATTTTAGGAAAAATTCCGTTATTTAATAAGCTTAATTTTCATTTAGTTGCTGGTGGTAAAGCATTGTTTATGGCAGATAAAAATCCGTATACAGAATACTCTGTAGGATTAGATAACTTGGGTTTTGGTAAGTATAGACTTTTACGAGTAGAATATGTAAGTGCTCGTTATTCTGGTATAAAAGAAAGAGGTTTTGTATTTAGAATAAGTTTGTTTTAGTATTTTTGAAATATGAAAATTAAGACGCTTTTTTTTGGTATTACTGCAGATTTAGTTGGTCAGCACGAACTTGAAATTGACTTGAAAAAATCAGTTTATATAGCTGATTTTAAAACTCTTTTAAAAGAAAAATTCCCAAAACTTGCTAAAATAAACGCTTATGCAATTGCTGTAAATGAAGCTTATGCAGAAGGTGATTACTCAATAAAAGAAGGAGATGTTGTTGCTGTAATTCCACCTGTAAGTGGTGGTTAATTAGCGCAAGTATTTTTTATCAACATAAAAAGTTCCAAAAGGTATTATAGAACAAACAAGCACAATACCTAAGGTATTGTTATTCCAATTCATTTGCTTTTGAATTACAATTGCTAAAACTATATAAAGCATAAAAAGTAGTCCATGAGGCATGCCTAATAATTTTACATAAGTAGCATCACCTTGTAAATATTTAATAGGTGTGGCTATAAAAAGTAAAAGAAGATAAGAAACACCTTCTAATAAACTTACAATTCTAAATATGCTTTTCATTTTTTAAGTATTCTTTAATTTATTGCAAAGATACGTTACGAATTATTATTTTTGACACAACTACTGAACTAGTTTTAGTAGCTATAAAA
>CAXBAC010000015.1:0-16026 GCA_963973485.1 uncultured Polaribacter sp.
AAAGTGATGACCCAACTGTAACAATTGCAGACTTAAAAAATATCGTGGGATAATTGTACAGTGTAATAGACATAGAAACTACAGGTAATGGTTTTAAAGGCCAAAAAATAACTGAAATATCTATTTTTATTTTTGACGGACAAAATATTGTTGATGAGTTTACAACTTTAGTAAATCCTGAGCAAAACATACCTCCTTTTATTACAAATTTAACAGGCATAACAAATGCTATGGTTAGGTATGCACCCAAGTTTTATGAAATTGCACAAAAAGTACAAGAACTTACAAAAGACACTATTTTTGTTGCTCATAATGTAAATTTCGATTACAATATTATTAGAGACGAATTTAAAAGTTTAGGTTTCGATTTTAAAAGAAAGAAACTTTGCACTGTTCGTTTATCAAGAAAAATTATACCAGAGTTACCATCTTATAGTTTAGGGAGTATTTGTAGTACTGAAAATATTCCAATAAATGGAAGGCACAGAGCAAAAGGAGATGCTGAAGCTACTACAGAACTTTTTCGAAGATTAATAGAAAGAGATGATAACTTTATTATCAACTCTTTTTTAAATTCAAAATCTAAACAAGCAACTTTACCTCCATTATTGGCAAAAAAAACTGTTGATAATTTACCTGAAACTTTTGGGGTGTATTATTTTAAAAATAGCGCCAAAGAAGTTATTTATGTAGGTAAGGCCAACAATATTAAACAACGAGTAATTAGTCATTTTTACGATAAAAAGAAACAAGAACGAGAAATGTGCTTGGAAACAGCACATATTTCATATTCAGAAACAGGCAGTGAATTACTGGCTTTATTGTTAGAGTCTTCGGAAATTAAAACAAAATTCCCTAAATTTAATCGTTCTCAAAAAAATAGTAATGCTGCAATTGGGTTATTTTCTTACGAAGATCAAAAAGGCATTTTACACTTAGCTTTTAATAAATTAAAGTTAACTCAAAACCCCTTAATGAGTTTTTATTCTGTATCAGAATGTAGAACTTTTCTAGAAAATTTATGTGCAGAATTTACACTTTGCCCAAAATATCGTCATTTACAAACCAATGTTACAAGTTGTTTCAACTATCATTTACAAACCTGTAAAGGTGTTTGCATAGACAAAGAAGATATTGCTATTTATAACAATCGTGTTAAAAAAGCAATTGCATCTATTGGTTTTGAAGCAAAAAATATGGTGATAAAAGAAACTGGTAGAAATGATGATGAAATTGGTTTTACATTAATTTTAGGCGGATCTTACAAAGGCTTTGGTTATGTTGATAAAGCACAAGCAGAACAATTAGAGCAACCAGAAGATTATCAATTTTTCTTACAACCAAAGAGAGATAATAGAGACATACAACGCATTTTAAAAGCGTATTTAAGAAAAAACACCAAAGAAAAACAAGAAGAAAATGGAGAAATCAGCATATAAAATACATATTATTGGTGCAGGAGTTAGTGGTTTAATTGCTGCTCAAGTTTTGGAGAATTATGGGTATCATCCAACAATAATAGAAGCTACAGAAAGTGCTGGTGGTAGAGTAAAGTCTGACGTATTTAGGGGTTATACTTTAGACCATGGTTTTCAAGTTTTATTAACTTCTTATCCTGCAGCAAAAAAATATTTAGATTACAATAAACTTGAGTTACAAAATATTTTACCTGGTGCAACAATTTTTAAAAATGGAAAACAACAAACTATTGGAGATCCTTTACGAAGTTTTTCGTTATTATTTCCAACGTTGTTTTCTTCTATTGGAACAATTTCTGATAAACTAAAAATCTTTAAACTAAACACATTATTAAAAAAGAAAAATATTAATGCTATTTTTTCTGAAGAAGAAAAAACAACATTACAATATCTACAAGATTTCGGATTTTCAGAAAATATAATTACCAATTTCTTCAAACCTTTTTTTAGTGGTATTTTTTTAGAATCAAATTTAGAAACCTCAAGCAGAATGTTTGAGTTTGTGTATAAAATGTTTGGTAATGGTTTGGCTGTAATTCCTAAAAACGGAATTCAAGCCATAACAAATCAACTTAAAGAAAATTTAAAAAACACCACATTTAAATTCAATCATAGTGTTAAAGAAGTTTTAGATAACAAGTTAATATTATCAGATAATACAGAAATAAAGAGTCATATAAATATTATTGCAACAGAAGCTTCTTCATTAGTATCGAACTTGAAAAACCAAGAAACTGAATGGAAAAGTTGCGATACTTTATATTTTGAAACGAATACTAGAGCTATTCAAAAACCATTAATCGGTCTAATTGCAGATGAAAATGCTTTAATAAATAACATCTTTTATCATACAAGTGTAGCAACATCATCAACAGAAAAAAAAGAATTACTTTCTGTAACTATTGTAAAAAAACACAATTTAAATGAGTTAGATTTAATTTTGAAAGTAACTGAAGACTTGAAAATTCTTTGTGGTATTGATGTGAAAAAGTTTGTAAAACGTTATCAAATTAAAAAGGCTTTACCAAAACTTACAAACTTGCAGTATGAGATTTCTAGTTCTGAAACAAAATTAAAATCGACATTATTTCTTGCAGGAGATCAGTTACTAAATGGTTCTTTAAATGCAGCTATGATTAGCGGAGAAAGAGCTGCACTTGGTGTTATACAAGCCTTAGAAGATGGATTAATTGTAGACGAATTAACATCCGAATACAACTAAAAAAAGGGCTTTTATTCAAAAACCCTTTTTAAAAACTAACTTAAAAAACTAAAATAAGTTTACGAGAAACTTAATTAAATCTGTTGTAGTCACAATACCTACAAGTTCACCATCTTCAACAATTGGTAATGCATGAAACTCGTTTTCAGAGAAAATAATACCAACATCTTCTATAGAAGTTTCTGGTGTAACTACATACAAATTTTTTGTCATCACTTGCTCTATGGTAAACCAATCAAAAATGCTAACATCAACATCTTTATCATTTTCAGATAAATCTGCGTAAGCTATTTTTAAAATATCGTTACTACTCAACATTCCAATTACTTTTTTATCTTTTACAATAGGAATGTGTCGAATTGATTTATCTTCAAAAATTAATTTTGCATCCTCTATAGCATCAGATACGTTTAATGTAATCACATTTGTAGTCATTATTTCTGAAACTGGAATTCTTCTTCTCATGATGTTTGATTTAAAATTCTGTATCAAATTTCAATAATTAATACATAAATTAAAATGATTTATATCATGTAAATTCAAATGTCTCAATGCAACTTGTGTGTATTGATATTAAAATGATAAATTTTACAGTAGTATTAATTGTGGTACAAAAAAACTCAATAGCTTACACTATTGAGTTTTGTGACTCCAGCAGGATTCAAACCTGCAACCCTCAGAGCCGAAATCTGATATTCTATTCAGTTGAACTATGGAGCCTTTCTTCTAAGCTTTTATTAAGAGTTCATTAATTGTTTTTTTACAAGTGCAGAAATAGTTTTTCCTTCTGCTTGTCCAGAAAGCTGACTAGAAACGCTTCCCATAACTTTACCCATATCTTTCATTCCTGTTGCTCCCATATTTGCTATAGTTTCAATAACAACAGCTTCAATTTCTTCTTCTGATAAAGCTTCTGGAAAAAATTGTTCTAAAACAGTTACTTCTGCCAATTCTGGAGCTGCCAAGTCTTCTCTACCTTGTTTAATAAATATAGCAGCACTATCTTTTCTTTGTTTTACTTGTTTCTGAATGATTTTTAACTCTTGCTCTTCAGTCAACTCTTCTTGAACTCCAGATTCTGTTTTAGCTAATAAAAAAGCAGATTTTACTGCTCTTAATGCTTGTAAAGCAACTGTGTCTTTAGCTTTCATAGCTGCTTTCATCTTATCCATTACTTGTTTTTGCAAACTCATATATCTTCTTTTTTAAATTATTATTTTTTAACTTTTTTTAAATACAGTACATTTTTATTGTAGTCTATAAATCCTTTTCCTTTTCTTAAAATGTCTGCACCAATAATACCATGAACTTTTTTTGCATTGTGTTGCTCTAAGGCTTCATTTACATGAGATAAATCAAACAAAACCAAATGTAATTTTTTAGTTTTCCACTTACCAATTTTTAAAGAATTACGTTCTGATTGTTGTGTATGCATTCCAGTTGCTCCTGCACCTGCAGCTTTTGTTTCACTATCTACTGCATCTAACTTAAAATACTCAATAGAATTTAAACCAACGCAAGTATTCGAAGCTCCAGTGTCTAAAATAAAACGACCTTTTACACCATTAATTTTAGCCTTTAATTCTAAATGATTGGTAGCAATTCTCTTTAATTTTATCTTCACATACTTTTTCTTAAAAAGTATTTTTTGAATTTTTTTCATTGTTTTTTTCTAAAAGAAATCAAAAATACAATATATATCAGCGTAAAAAAAAGACAGTTGCAGTAATTTATAGCTGTTAAAAATAATCATAAAATGAGTATTTTCTTTGACAACAAAATAATCAATTCTTATATTGAGATTGAAAACAAAAAAATTATGACTACATCTAAAAGATTAGAGCAAGCTTTAATAAAATTATACAACGCATATCATTCTAATAAATTAAACCCTGAAGATTGTGCTGCATGTGCTGTAGGAAATATTTTAGACAATCACGATAGTTGGAAACATTTATCAAATTTTCATGGTTCTTTAGAGTTAAGTTATGTAGGTAGAGTACATCAAAATTTAGGGAGAAAGTTTAATGGATATGAACCACAAGAAATTTTAAAAATTGAAAAGGTTTTTTTAGAAGCATGTGGATTTAAAACTCCTCTTTGTCATTACAATCAAAAACCAGAAAACCCAACTGCAAAAGAAAACTTATTTGAAGGATTGTGTGCAGTTGTTGAATTGTTGTGTGATTTTGATAATATCGAAAATGTAATGAGTTTCTCTAAATTATTTGAACAAGAAAATGGTGAGCCAGTTTATCATTTAGAAACTTTTTTAAATGAAAAAGAGTCAGTTTTATAACTGACTCTTTTTTTATTTTTAGTTAAAAGATTACTGGGGGAAAGTTTAAAAAAAGTTATTTAAAACATTTAACAAACTACTTTTAACTTGTATGGGACAAACATATTCTTTTTTTAAATAAAAAGTTATTTTTAAAGGTGACAAAAAGTGGCAAGCCTTTATTTTAAAGGAGTTTGATAAAACTTTCTAACTCTACATCTTTAGATAAATCGAATTTTTTTCTAAGTCTATAACGAATAGATTTTATAGAATCTATAGAAGAGTTTCTAATAGCAGCCATTTCTTTAATCGATAAATTGATTCTTAGTAAGAAACAAACTTCTCTTTCAGATTTTGTTAGCTCAGGGTAATCTTTTATTAATGCAGCTTCAAACCCCTTGTTAACATCGTTAATTTTATTTTGTAATCCAGATAATTTTTCTTGAGTGTTTATTTGTTGACTTAATTTAAGCCTCAAGTTTTTAAGAAATAATTTAAAATCTTTTAGATCAGTTATATCATCATCTAATTTTAATTGATTGTAAAATTCTTGCAAATAAGAGAGGCGCATTTGGTTGTCTGCAATTAACCATTTTAGTTCTCTTTCTGAAACTTTTACTTTTTCATCTAACAATTCCTTTTTTAATTTTTCTTTTTCTAACTCTGCATCAATTACCTCAATTTTGGTATTATAATTTTTCCTAAAAAGATAAAGAATAAACAAGGCTGATATAAGTAAAATGAAACCTAAAAAGAGGTATAGATAAAACTTAGTTTGTTGTATTTCTGCCTTTAATTCGTATTCTTTTCTTTCAACCTCAAAAGCTTTATTTAACTCATACTCTTTTAATTTTTTTTCACTTTCAAGATTAAAAATAGAATCATTCAACACGTTGAATTGTTTACTAAAATCAAATGCTTGTTTATAGTTACCCAAGGCTTCATGAACATTGCTTTTTAATTCAAGTGCCTTAGCGTATCTAAATTTAAAGCCTTCTTTTTTTGATAACTGCATAGCTGAATCTAAGTAAACTAAGGCCTTGGTATAATCTTTAACTTTATATAAAAAAAAACCAATATTATGATAACTTATGGCAGTTGGCATTTTTGCGTTTCGCAACTTATTAAACTCTAAATATTCTTGTAAAATTGGCTGGTAATCATTTAGTTTATCTTGATATACATAAAAAATAGCTAAATTGTTTTTTAAGAGCAGAGTAAGTTCTTTATTGTTTATAGCTTCTGCAATTTTAACAGATTTTTTAAAATAAACTTCAGCAGAATCTAATTGTGTTAATCTATTATAAGCAATGCCAATTAAATTATTTAAAATTGTAAGGTTTGTAGAATCTTTTTGAATTGCTGATAAACGTAAAGCTTGGTTGTAATAGGTAATAGAAATTTTATGCTTATTTCTAAACCTATTCGTTACACCTAAACTTCTTAAAGATTTAATTATACCACTTGTATCCTGTAGGCGATCATAAAAATCTAAGCTTGTTAAGGCCTCTTGTTGCGCTTTTGCATAATTACCTTGCATTCTATCTATATTAGATAAAAGAAATTGATAAAATGCTTTTAACTCATAATTATTTCTAGTTATATATTGTTTAGATTCTTCAAGATATTTATTTGATAATTCTGTATTAGTATTTAAATATTTATCAGCTTGATTAAGTAATAAACGTGCTTTTTTTGATTCTAACGTTTCAATTACCTTAGTAAATAGAGAATCTTTTTCTTGACCAAAAGAAACTTGGGAAGTAAAAAGTAAGACAGATAAAAGTATTCTAAAAATCATAGTTTCCTAAAAATAAAAAAAACCAACGAAATCGTTGGTTTTTTTTAAAAGTAATTATTTATTAACCTCCAAAGTCATCAAACCTGATGTGCTCATCTGGAATTCCAAAATCTTCACCCATTTTCTGAACTGCTTTGTTCATTAATGGTGGACCACAGAAATACAATTCAATATCCTCTGGAGATTCATGGTGATTTAAATAGTTATCAATTACACAATTATGTATGAAACCTACAAATCCATCACCTTCATCATTAATATCTTTTTTAACTTTCCAATTATCTTCTTCCATTGGTTCAGATAATGCTAAGTAAAACTTAAAATTAGGAAAATCTCTTTCCAATTCTCTAAAGTGCTCTAAATAGAATAACTCACGTTTAGAACGACCTCCATACCAATAAGTAACTTTTCTACCTGTTTTTAATGTTTTGAATAAATGATATAAGTGAGAACGCATTGGAGCCATTCCTGCACCTCCACCAACGTATAACATTTCTGAATCTGATTCATTAATAAAGAACTCTCCATAAGGACCAGAAATTACGCATTTATCACCTTTTTTCAAGTTGAAAATATAAGATGATGCAACACCAGGATTAACATCCATCCAGCCTCCTTTTGCTCTATCAAAAGGTGGAGTTGCAATACGAACGTTTAACATTATTTCTCTACCTTCTGCTGGGTAAGAAGCCATAGAATATGCTCTTTCTACAGTCTCAGAGTTTTTCATTACTAATGGCCAAAGTTTAAACTTGTCCCATTCTTCTTGAAATTTATCTGGTGTTTCATGTTCTTCTGGATGTGCAGTAATATCCATATCAGAGAACTTTACTTCACATGGAGGAATTTCAATCTGAATATAACCACCAGCTTTATAACCCATATCTTCTGGAATCTCTACAACGAATTCCTTAATAAATGAAGCAACATTATAATTTCTAACAACAACAGCGTCCCATTTTTTAATTCCAAAAACTTCTTCTGGAATTGTAATGTTCATGTCTTGTTTAACTTTTACTTGACAAGCTAAACGTGCTCCTGCTTTTAGTTCTTTTTTTGTAAAATGTGGAACTTCAGTAGGTAAAGCTTCTCCTCCACCTTCTAAAACGTGACACTCACATTGTATACAAGAACCTCCACCACCACAAGCTGATGGTAAAAATATTTTTTCGTTTCCTAAAGTAGTTAATAAAGTACTTCCAGAACCAACTTCTAATTTTTTCTCTCCATTTATGGTAATAGTTACTGGACCAGAAGGAGATAATTTTTGTTTAACAAATAACAATAACGCAACTAGTATAAGCGTAATTAATAAAAAAGCTGCTACTGTTGCAATAACTGTACCTGTTGTGCCTGCTGCTAATATCATTCTTAGTTATTATTTAAGTTTGTGTTTTCTGCTACAATTTTAGCATCTTTTTCTTTGTCTAAATCTTTTTTGATTTCAACTTTAGCTTCTTCTTTTGCTGGTGCTTCTTTTTCTTCATCACCACCTGTTAACATTCCTCCAAAGCTCATGAAACCAATAGCCATTAAACCAGTAATAATAAAAGTAATTCCTAAACCTCTTAAAGCTGGTGGAACACTTGAATATCTAATTTTTTCACGAATTGCTGCAATTGCTAAAATTGCTAAGAACCAACCTATTCCTGAACCAACTCCATAAGTTAATGCTAAACCTAACGTTGGTATTTCACGAGATTGCATAAATAAACTCCCTCCTAAAATTGCACAGTTTACTGCGATTAATGGTAAGAAAATACCTAATGAGTTGTATAAAGATGGTGAAAATTTCTCAACAATAATTTCTACCAACTGCACCATTGTTGCAATAGTTGCAATAAACATAATAAATGAAAGGAAGCTTAAATCGTATTGAGCATATTCTTCTCCTAACCAAGCTAAAGCGCCTTCTTGTAATATATATTGATCTAATAACCAATTTAAAGGAACTGTTACTGCCAATACAAATATTACAGCAGCACCTAAACCAACAGCTGTAGATACTTTTTTAGATACAGCAAGGTAAGAACACATCCCTAAAAAGGTTGCAAAAACCATGTTGTCTATAAATATCGATTTGAAAAATAATTCTATATGTTCCATAATATTTTATTTAAGATTCTGAATACAGATTCAGAACGACACTAGTGTCTAATTTTCTTCTATTAATGATTTGTTCTTAGTTCTTTGAATCCAAATAATGATACCCACAACAATTAATGCCATTGGTGATAATAACATGAAACCATTATTTTCATAACCTAATGCGTATAATCCTGTTTTTTCAATTGGATCTCCTAAAACTTTAAAACCTAATAAAGTTCCAGAACCTAATAATTCTCTAAAGAATCCTACAGCAATCAAAATTACAGCATAACCAACTGCGTTTCCAATACCATCTAAGAAAGACCTCCAAGGACCATTACCAAGAGCAAATGCTTCAAAACGTCCCATAATAATACAGTTCGTTATAATTAAACCAACAAAAACGGATAAGGTTTTACTTAATTCATAGGCAAAAGCTTTTAGTACTAAATCAACAATAATTACTAAAGTTGCAACTACAATTAACTGTACTATAATTCTAATTTTTGACGGTATAATATTTCTCATTAAAGAAATAACAACATTACCTAAGCCCAATACAAAAAGTACTGAAATAGACATTACTATAGAAGCTTTTAGCTCAGCAGTAATTGCCAATGCAGAACAAATACCTAATACTTGAATAGTAATTGGGTTATTGTCTAAAAATGGGTCTTTAATTAAGGCTGCGTCTTTTTTTGATATCAGTGCCATAAATTATTGTTTTAATGTTTTAAAATAAGGTACGTATAATGATAAATCTGACTTTATCATTGCAGAAACTCCATCTCCAGTAATTGTTGCACCAGCAATAGCATCTACCTCATAATCTGTTTTATCTTCGTTTTTTGGATCGTTGTTACCTTTTGCAACAGTAATTCCTTTAAAAACACCTGCTTCTGTAAGTAAGTGCTCTCCATAGAAATCATCCATAAAATAACGTTGTTTTATGTTTGCTCCTAATCCTGGAGTTTCTCCTTTGTGATCAAAATAAGCACCTTGAACTACCATATTTTCATCCATAGAAACGTAACCCCAAATAGCATCCCATAAACCTTTACCATAAATTGGTGCTACATAAAATGTTTTACCATCTTTTTCACCAATAAACAAAGGCAATTTTCTAGTTTCACCTTTTTTAGCTTTCGCTTTTTGTTTTTTGATATCAATTAAATAAGCATCATCGCTTTCAGAAATTTTATCTCCTTCAATAACGATTTGCTTTGTGATGTATTTTGAAAACTCTTCTCCTGCAACTGATGTTGATACAAAGTTTGCGCTAGATTCATCATTTTCATTTACACCCATTGCATACAGAATATTCTGTTGCTTTTCTATTCTTTGATTTTCTTTAATATTTGGTTTTAAAGACGATGCCATAAAAGCCAACAAAGAACCAACAACTAACACCATTACTACAGCGAAAATCATTGTATAACCATTACCATCTGTTTTTTTACTCATAACTAGGCAGTTTTAACTTTAGCTCGTTTTAATCTCTTTTTTACATTTCCTTGCACAACATAATGATCTATTGTTGGTGCAAATACATTCATTAACAGAATGGCTAAGAATACACCTTCTGGGTAAGCTGGATTGAATACACGAATCATAATTGAAATAAAACCAATTAAGAATCCGTAAATCCATTTACCCTTGTTGGTTTGCGAACCTGTTACAGGATCTGTTGCCATATAAACAGCACCAAAAGCTAAACCACCAATCATTAAGTGTTCCCACCAAGCAGTGCTCATTAATCCATAGAATTTACTTGAATCTGTAATAATATCCGCATTTACAATTCCATTAAAGATTAATCCCATAACTGCAGCTCCAACAAATGTTGATACAATTATTCTCCAACTTCCAATCTTAGTAAAAATTAAGAAAGCTGCTCCTAATAAAATTAAAAATGTTGATGTTTCACCTACAGAACCCGGAATGAATCCCATAAATTTATCCCAATTAGAATAAATTACTTCTTGGTTTTGTGCGTAGCTACCTAAAATAGTTTCTCCAGATATTGCATCTGCAGTTCCTGTTCTTTCAACAGCATCATATACCCAAACTTTATCTCCAGACATCCAAGTTGGATATGCGAAAAATAAGAATGCTCTAATAGTTAATGCAGGGTTTAGAATATTCATTCCTGTACCTCCAAAAACTTCTTTACCAATTACAACACCAAATACAACTGCAACTGCTAACATCCAAAGTGGTGTATCTACAGGAACAATTAAAGGAACTAACATACCTGTTACTAAGTATCCTTCTTCTACTTCGTGTCCTTTTATAACCGCAAAAATAAATTCTACGATAAGACCAACTCCATAAGAAACAATTACTAATGGCAACACTTTAATGATACCAATCCAAAGATTGTCCCAAGTAAAAAAGTTAGCCAATACATTGTCTCTTAATGAACCATCTATAGCTGCATAATGCTGATAACCTGCATTAAACATACCAAATAGCAAACATGGAATTAAAGCCATAATTACAATATTCATTGTACGCTTTAAATCGTCTGCTGCTTTAATATGAGTTCCTCCATGAGTTACCTCATTTGGTAAATATAAAAAGGTATGGATTGCGTTAAACGCAGGCGCCATTTTTGTTCCTTTATATTTCTCTTTTAAATTATGTAAGTTTTGTTTTAAGCTCATAATTTTATCCTAATTCTTGTCTCATTAAATCTAAACCTTCACGAATTATTTTTTGATGTGGCTGTTTAGACACACAAATAAATTCTGTTAAAGCAAAATCTTCTGGAGCTACTTCGTAACCTCCTAAAGCTTCCATTTCATCTAAATCTTTATACATAAATGCTTTTAATAATTGCATTGGATAAATATCTAAAGGGAATACATTTTCGTAAGCACCAGTAACAACAAATGCTCTGTGTTCTCCATTTGTATTGGTATCTAGATCGTACTTTTTGTTTGGTGATAACCATGAAAAAGTTAATGCTCTAGAAGCAGAAATTTTATCGAAAACTGGCTTATTCCATCCAAAGAATTCATAATCATCTCCTTCTGGAATTGCAGTAACTTGATTATCATAATATCCTAAGAAACCATCAACTTCTACTTGCTTTCCAGAAAGCACATTTCCGCTTATGATTCTTGTATTATCATTATTTAAATTGCTTGCAGTAACATCTGAAATTGTAGCACCAGCAATAGCTTTAACATATTGTGGTTTCTCGAATTGAGAACCTGTTAACGCTACAGTTCTTTCTAAGTTTAATTTACCCGTAAGTAATAACTCACCAATAACCACTAAATCTTGTGGAGTAACCACCCAAACAACTTCACCTTTATTAATAGGATCTATCATTGCAATTTGAGTACCTACATTTCCTGATGGATGTGGTCCTGATACTTTATGAATTTCTACACCAGACAAATTTGAAAACATAGAGTTTGCACCTACTGAAACGTGTACTTTACCCTCTGTTAATTTGGCAATAGCAGTAATTGCAGTTTGCAATTCTGTTTCTTTACCATCTAAAGTATATTCTAAATCTGCTGCCAAAGGCGCACTTGCGTATGCAGAAATAAATATAGCTTTTGGAGCTTGGTTAGGATTCGCAACAACATCATAAGGACGTTGTTTTATAAATGGCCAACAACCAGAAGTGAATAAATGATTTTTCACTTCTTCTGCAGACATTTTTGCGGCATCCTTTTTGCCAAAATCTGTGTGTACTTGAGTTGCATCTGCTGCTATTTTAACAGCTAAAACTCTTCTTCTTGCTCCACGAACTACCTCAGTTACTTTACCAGAAACAGGACTTGGAAATAAAATGCGCTCATCACTCTTAGAATAAAAAAGAGTATCTCCTGCCTTTACTTCTGAACCTTCTTTGGCAACAAGTTTTGGTGTAATTCCGTGAAAATCTTCTGGTTTAATTGCATACACACTACTTAAAGAGCTATTTGTAGTGTTTTTTTCTGCAGCACCAACAAGCTTAATGTCTAAGCCTTTTTTAATACGAATGTCTTTTGACATAGTAAATGTGGAATTTTAGTTAACTAAAAAAATCATGCAAATTTACGGCTTTTAGCAATTATTTACTTCATAATTTAAAGCTAAAATTTATTATTTATATTTATTCTAAATAGCAAAACACAAAGCATTCTTTTTGGCTCAAATTTTGTACTTTAGATATCTATGAATTTCTATTTTTGTTATATGAAGAAATATGTAAGTACTTTATTGTTTGTGTTATTTTGTAACAATCTCATTTGTCAAAATATAAAATCGATACAACTAAGACCTTTAGGTGAAAATAACTTTACTGCAATTGTACCTTTAGGCACTGTATTAGAATTATCTTTTGACGATTTAGAGGCTGATGGAAAAGATTATCAATATAAAATTGAACACATGACTCATGATTGGAAAAAGAGTCGTCTTTTATCTAGTCAATTTATTGATGGTTTTGATGAAAATACTATTATTAATGTTACAAATTCGTTTAATACTTTTCAAAGTTACACACACTACCAAGTAAAAATACCTAATGCAAATACTGTAATTACTAAAAGCGGTAATTATTTACTATCTGTTTTAGACGATAATGATACTGTAGTTTTTACCAGAAGATTTGTTTTATATGAAAGCTTAGCAACCATTGATGTACAAGTGTCTAGAAGTAGAAATGCAAAAACCTTGAATACCCAACAAACTTTAGAGTTTTCTATAAATCACCCAAACCTACGCATTAACAACCCAAGGCAAGAAATTAATGTAGTGATTCTTAAAAATGAAAATTGGAATGAAACTATTAGCAATTTACAACCTACTTTTTTTAAGCCAAATCAACTACAATATTCATATACTAACAAAACAAATTTTTGGGGAGGTAATGAGTATTTGAATTTTGATAGCAAACTCATTAGAAATAAAAGCATCAATATAGTACGTATAGAAAAAGAAGATTTGTTCCATCATTATATATATCCTTATACTTTTAATCCTTTTTTAACTTACAGATACAATCCAGATATTAATGGGCAATATGTATTTAGAACTTTAGAAGGAAATGATACAAACACAGAGGCAGATTATGCTATGATGCATTTTACTTTAAATGTAGATGAACCTTTTAAAGATAAAAAAGTGCATGTTTATGGTGGTTTCAATAATTTTGAAATCACTGATGAAACCCAATTATATTATGATTTTGAAGATAACTCTTACAAAGGAAACCTTTTGCTAAAACAAGGTTTTTACAATTATACATTTGCTACAGTTGATACCTTTGGAAAAGTAGACACCAATAAAATTAATGGTACTTTTTTTCAAACTGAAAACACATATACTGTAATTACTTACTTTAAACCTTTTGGTAGCTTATATGATAGAGTTATTGGAGTTGGAAAAGCTAATTTTAATCAAAATAGATAAGCTAATTATTGAATTTGTGTTATTTCATCAAAAAAACTACATTTACCTAAATGATAGAAAAAGTTACAAAGGGCATAAAAATTTCTGTTAGAACAAAATTTAATGGCACAAGCTATAGAAACAATAGGTTGTACTATGTGTTTGCCTACTTTATAACTATAAAAAACAACTCACCAGAAACTGTTCAGTTAACAGATAGATTTTGGAAAATTTTTGATTCTCTCAATAAGACTGAAATTGTAGAAGGTGAAGGTGTTGTTGGGCAAAGCCCTATACTAAAACCCAATAGCCAATATTCTTATAGTTCTGGCTGTTTTCTAGAATCTAATGTAGGCGCTATGAAAGGCTATTATAAAATGATAAATACAAATACTTTAGAAGAGTTTAAAGTTTATATACCTACGTTTCAACTTGTAAGCAAGATACTATCAAACTAACAAAAGATAAAAATATAGTACCAAAAGTTAACGATCCAGAATGTTTAAATTGTGGACATCCATTTAATGGAAAAGAAAACTTTTGCCCTGAATGTGGACAAGCTAACAAAGGAAACATCATCACTTTTTGGAACTTTATTCATGAAGTTTTTAATGGTTTGTTCAATTTTGAAGCAAAATTTTGGAATACAATCATACCTCTTTTAATAAAACCTGGTAAAGTTTCTAGAGATTATATTGATGGTAAAAGACAACGTTATACAAACCCTTTTCGCTTTTACTTGACAGTTTCTATTGTATTTTTTTTAATAGTTGGACTTTACAAAACCGTTCAAAAATATGAAGCGCTTGCAGATGGTACCTCAAAAAAAATTACAACAGCTCAAAAAAAGGACAGTTTATCTAAAAAACCAAAAGAATTAACATCACAAGATATTGATTCCATAAAAAACGTTATTAATAAAAAAATGGATAAGAGTATTATCCCTATTCCCAAAAAAGCCAGAGAAGAAATATTAAATGAAATTGATAAAAAAGCAAAAGACTCTACTTTATTAAAGAGCGAAAACAAAAATAACGAAAGAGTAAATGTAAATTTTGGCGGTAAAACTAGATTAGACGTTTTTTTAAATTATTTAGATAAAAACCCAGAACCAGACATAGACATTGCTTTAGATTCTTTGGGGTATGAAAAAAATTTTACAAACAGATTTCTTTTTACAAAAGCAGAAAGTCTGTATTCATTTTCTGAAAGTGAAGATACTAGAGAGCAATTTTTTAATCAATTGCTTTCTTATGGCTCTGTAGCACTTTTTATCTTTTTACCATTTTTTACGCTGTTTTTAAAGTTTTATTATATCCGAAGAAAATTTACCTATGTAGATCATCTCATCTTTGTATTTCATGTACAAACCGTATTTTTTATGTTGTTTGCTTTCCATTTTATATTCTTAATATTTCATATTGAACCTAAATTATGGATTTTTACAGTCTTATTTTTAATATACTTGTACTTAGCTATGAAAAAGTTTTATCAACAAGGCTATTTTAAAACCTTCTTGAAGTTCGTATTGCTAAATATCAGTTTCGGCTTTATCTCTATGATAGGTATTACCTTATTATTTATCGTTTCTTTCGCTTTTTTCTAAATTGATTTAGTTTTTCATACCTGGCTGAACTAATTGCCAGTTTGTTTTTGCTTTTTCTTTATCAACCATGGCTTTAACCTCTTCTAATAATCTTTTCGCATCGTAAATTATACCATCTTTAATTGTATACTTTACACCACCTGCTCTTACAACTTCATT
>CAXBAC010000016.1:0-16012 GCA_963973485.1 uncultured Polaribacter sp.
GTAATCTCGTTTTGCGTTTATATCTGCTATGCGTTCAGGAGTAACTGCATGACCGGAAGCAATTGTTGAATCACTTACTAAAGCAGAAGCAGCCGCACTCCAACCATTTGAAAGAATTAAAGGGGTGATGATAATAAATATAACTGATATTCCTAGAACAGGTAGATATCAGGCAGATATGCAAGTGCAGTCTGTTAGACCTGTCTATAACAGTAATTATGAATCTGTTATGTTTAATATTGCAGATAGAAAGTTAAGTTTTGATTATACAGAATCTCAACCCTTAATCTATAATAAAAATAGCTTCAATGATAATTTAGTCAGCATTTTAGCTTTCTATGCAAATTTTTTATTAGGAATGGATTTTGATAGCTTCTCAGAATTAGGCGGTCAAAAGTATTATGATGAAGCATTAAACATTGCAAGATCGGCTCAGCAACAAGGATTTCAGCCTGGATGGGAACAATTCGGTAACCTGCAAAGTAAATATGCATTGGTACAATCTGCTCTGAATTCTCAGTTAGAATCTGTTCGTAAAAGCCTTTATCTTTATTATAGAAAAGGCCTAGACATGATGGAAGAAGATCCTGAACAAGCACGGAAATCCATATTGGAAGCTTTAGAAAATATTCAGAAAGCTAATAAGCTCAACCCTAATTCTCCTTTTATCACAATTATCCTCCAAACTAAATCTGAGGAAATAGTTCAAATCTTCACAGAAGGAGATATGACCATAAGAAGAAAGGCTTATGAAATCATGCGAGATATAGCTCCCGCCAACTCTCAGAATTATGAGGTTATGATAAAATAATCTAGACTTTTTTCTGTTTTATATAACCCATTTAAAATTTCCAATAAAAATTTACTAATTGCCGAAAGCGAAAGAATTTACTATCCATAATTTTTAAGTAAATTAGCACTGCGATAAAAACATAGTGCCAATATGCTTCAAAAGCTTTTGATTAAAAATTACGCCTTAATTCAAGAACTTAATATCAATCCCTCTCCCAACCTTAATACAATTACAGGTGAAACAGGTGCTGGTAAATCAATTTTATTGGGTGCTTTGGGTTTGGTTTTAGGTAATAGAGCAGACTTGTCTTCTTTAAAAGATACTACAAAAAAATGCATTGTAGAAGCAAAAGTTTCTATTGCAAATTATAACCTTACTTCTTTTTTTAATGAAGTTGATTTAGATTACGAATCAGAAACTATTATAAGAAGAGAAATTTTACCTTCAGGTAAATCTCGTGCTTTTGTAAACGATACTCCTGTAAAATTATCAGTTTTAAATGAATTGAGAGTAAAGTTGGTAGATGTTCATTCACAACATCAAACGTTAGCATTATCAGATAATAGTTTTCAGTTTGCAATTGTAGATGCTTTAGCAAATACTCAAGAAACTATTGCTTCTTACAAAAGAGGATTTTTAGAGTTGAATAAACTCAAAAAAGAATTAGAAGCTTTAGTACAAACTCAAAAAGAAGCCAATAAAAAGCATGATTATAATTTACATCTTTTTAACGAATTAGAAGAAGCAAATATAAAAGCAGAAGAACAAGAAGAGTTAGAAGAAAAATTAGAAAAACTGAATAATATAGAAGATATCAAATTAAATTTATCTGAGGCTTTAGAACTATCTATTAACGATGAAATTGGTATCCAAAATTTATTAAATACTTTAGAAAGTAGGTTGTCTAAAATTGCATCGTTCTCTAAAGAATATCAAGAATTATCAACCAGAGTGGATTCTATAAAAATAGAATTGGATGATATTATTACAGAATTAGAAGATGCTAATGAGAATGTAGATTTTAATCCGAATGAAATAGAAGAAATTAACGATAGATTACAACTGCTTTATAATTTGCAGAAAAAGCATTATGTTTCTTCAAATTCTGAATTACTAGTAATTCTAGAAGATTTATCGAATCAAGTAAGCCAGGTTGAGAATGCAGAAGAAACCATAAATAACAAGAAAAAAGAATTTGAAGATGTTGCTGCTAAATTAGATAAAGTTGCTGCAATAATTACAAAAAAGAGACAACAAAAAATACCTGCATTAACAAAACAGTTAGAAGTGTTATTGGCAGATTTAGGAATGCAAAATGCACGTTTTTCAATCAAAATAACTCCAACAAAAAAATATTTTGAAAATGGTAAAGATGAACTATCCTTTCTGTTTTCTGCAAACAAAGGTGGTAATTTTGGTGAGTTAAAAAAAGTAGCTTCTGGTGGTGAATTATCAAGAATAATGTTATCAGTCAAAAAAATATTATCAGAAAACACTCATTTACCAACCATAATTTTCGATGAAATTGATACTGGAGTTTCAGGAGAAGTTTCTAATAAAATTGCAGCAATTATGCAGCAAATGAGTAACAATATGCAAGTAATAGCTATTACACATTTGCCTCAAATAGCATCAAAAGGTAACAACCATTATAAAGTATTTAAAAAAGAAGTGAATGGTGTAACTACAACTAGCTTAAAACAATTAACAGCAGAAGAACGTGTTGTAGAAATTGCAGAAATGTTAAGTGGTAAAGACATTTCAGATTCTGCTTTAACACATGCAAAAGAGTTATTAAATTAATTTATATTTGCTTTATCAACTAAAAATTAAAGACTAAAACGAACAACTAATACTATGTATAATTTATTAAAAGGTAAAAGAGGAATTATTTTTGGAGCTTTAAATGAGCAATCTATTGCTTGGAAAGTAGCAGAAAGAGCTCATGAAGAAGGTGCAACTTTTGTATTAACAAATGCACCAATTGCTTTAAGAATGGGTGAGTTAAATGCTTTAGCAGAAAAAACAGGTTCTCAAGTTATTGGAGCAGATGCAACTTCTATGGGTGATTTAAACAATTTAGTTGAAAAATCTATGGAAATTTTAGGAGGTAAAATAGACTTTGTTTTACATTCTATTGGTATGTCTGTTAACGTACGTAAAGGAAAACATTATACAGATTCTAACTACGATTTTACAACAAAAGGTTGGGATATTTCTGCAGTTTCTTTTCATAAAGTAATGAATGTGTTATACAACAAAAATGCCATGAGTGAGTGGGGTTCTATTGTAGCTTTAACATACATGGCTGCACAAAGAGTGTTTCCAGATTATAATGATATGGCAGACAATAAAGCCTATTTAGAAAGTATTGCACGTAGTTTTGGGTATTTCTTTGGTAGAGATCATAAAGTTCGTGTAAACACCATTTCTCAATCGCCAACACCAACAACTGCTGGCTCTGGAGTTAAAGGCTTTGATGGTTTTATAGAATATGCAGAAAAAATGAGTCCTTTAGGTAACGCAACAGCTTTAGAATGTGCAGATTATACCATAACAATGTTCTCAGATTTAACTAAAAAAGTAACGTTACAAAACTTATTTCATGATGGAGGTTTTTCAAACATGGGAGTAAGCGATCCTGTAATGGATAAATTTGTAGACCAAGAGTAGTATTAGAAGCAATTTCCTGCTTTCACTACTCGCTTTTTCTCAACCCTGAATTTATTTCAGGGTCTCCAAAAGAGCTCAAACAAGTCGTTCAATCAGGGCTAAACTTGTTTGCCAGCAATAGGAATTAAAAATATAGAAAATGCAAATCGAAATCGGTTTGCATTTTTGTATTTTTACTACATCTAAAAAATTTATTTTTGAAAGTTTCAAACCTCAATTTTTCCATTATTATTCCTGTTTACAATCGTCCACAAGAAATAGACGAATTGTTAGCGAGTTTAACAAAACAAGATTTTACAGATAATTTCGAAGTTTTAATTGTAGAAGATGGTTCTCAAAACACCGCAGAAAAAATTGTTGAGCGTTATCAAAATCAGCTAAACTTAAAATATTTTTTTAAAGAAAATAGTGGAGCTGGAGCAAGTAGAAATTTCGGAATGCAAAAAGCTTCTGGAAACTATTTTATCATTTTAGATTCAGATGTTATTGTACCAACTCAATATATATCAACAGTAAAAAAAGCATTAGAAGAAAATTATACAGATGCTTTTGGTGGCCCAGATGCAGCACACCAAAGTTTTTCATTACTGCAAAAAGCTATTAACTATTCTATGACTTCTTTTCTTACAACAGGTGGAATACGTGGTAAAAAAAATGGTGTAGGTAAATTTCAATTGCGTAGTTTTAATTTAGGACTCTCTAAAACAGCTTTCGAAAAAACAAATGGTTTTTCTAAAATGAAAGCAGGAGAAGATATTGATTTAACGTTTCGTTTATGGAATAACAATTTCGAAACCCAATTAATTGCAGCAGCTTTTGTGTACCATAAACGCAGAACTTCTATCAAACAGTTTTTTAAACAAACATTTGCTTTTGGAACAGCAAGACCAATTTTAAATAGAAAATATCCTACAAGTGCTAAACTAACATTTTGGTTTCCAAGTTTATTTATAATTGGTTTAGATTTCGGTATTTTATTAGCACTATTTGGTCATCTAACGTTAATTAGTTGTTACTATTTGTATTTTTTAGTACTAATAATCGATTCTAGTTTTAAAAACGGAATTCGAGTTGGGTTTTTAACTCTAATTACAACCATAACACAGTTTTTTGGTTATGGTTTAGGCTTTCTAGAATCTCAGTTTTTTAATAAGAATGTCTAATCTTATTATTTATATTTTTTTTAATTTAGAAGTGAATTTTCAATTTAGTATCTTGTGTTCGTCAATTCATCAATATATAATTAATGAAAATAAAGTTTTATAGTTTTTTTGCAGTACTTTCTGTAATTTTTGCATGTAATGTATCACAAAAAACAACTCCAGCTCAAAAAGACAATCCTTTAATTTCTTATGTAAATCCTTTTATTGGTACAGGTGGTCATGGACATACGTATCCAGGAGCAACAATGCCTTTTGGAATGATGCAATTAAGTCCAGATACACGTTTAGATGGTTGGGATGGATGTTCAGGATATCATTATTCAGATGATGAAATCTACGGATTTTCACACACGCATTTAAGTGGAACAGGTGTTTCTGATTATGGAGATATTTTGTTGATGCCAACCAACAAGCAAGTTTTTAATAATGGTGCAGATGGTAAAGAGGGTTATAAATCGAAATTTTCTCATGATAAAGAAGTTGCAGCACCTGGTTTTTATAAAGTATATTTAGACGATACCAATATTGATGTTGAATTGACAGTTTCTAAAAGAAGTGGAATTCATAAATATAAGTTTCCTTCTGCTGAAAATCAATTTGTGATTTTAGATTTAGAACATAGAGATGAAGTTTTGGAGGCTAAAATCAATAAAATATCAGATACAGAAATTGTTGGTTATCGTCATTCTAAAGCCTGGGCTTCAGATCAACGCTTGTTTTATGTCATAAAAACCTCACATCCATTTACAGATGTTTTGCAATCTCCTTTAAAAGAAGGAATTCCTGGAGGTAGAAAAGCAGCTTTGAATTTTATCAATCCAAATAATGAACCTGTTTTTATTAAAATAGGAATTTCTGCAGTTGATGTTGAGGGTGCTCAAAAAAATCTAGAAGCAGAAATTGAAGGCAAAAATTTTGAAGAAGTTAAAAAAGAAGCTCAAGATTATTGGGAAAAACAATTAGAGAAAATTGTTATAGAAGATACTAATGAGGATAATAAAATTAATTTTTACACTTCAATGTATCACGTTTCTATTGCACCAAATTTATATCAAGATGTGGATGGAAGATATAGAGGAATGGATTTAAAAATTCACGAAACCAAAAAATTCGATTATTATACAGTATTCTCATTATGGGATACTTACAGAGCTGCACATCCTTTATATACCATAATTGAGCAAGAAAAAACGAACGATTTTATCAATACTTTTTTAGCAAAATACGATGAAGGTGGTATTATGCCAATTTGGGATTTGGCTGCAAATTATACAGGTTGTATGATTGGATATCATGCAGTTCCAGTGATTGCTGATGCTTATTTAAAAGGTATACAAGATTTTGATGCAAAAAAAGCTCTAAAAGCAATGAAGCATTCTGCAACTCGTGATAAATTAGGGTTAGATGCTTACAAATCTTTTGGATTTATTCCTGTTGAAAAAGAAAGTGAATCAGTTTCTAAAACACTAGAATATGCTTACGATGATTGGACTATTGCACAAATGGCTAAAGCAATGGGTAATGAACAAGATTATAAAATTTACTCAGAAAGAGCCCAATATTATAAGAATATTTTTGATCCAGAAACGAATTTTATGAGAGGTCGTTTTAGAAATACGTGGTTTGCACCTTTTGATCCTTATGAAGTGAACTTTAATTATACAGAAGCCAATTCATGGCAATACAGCTTTTATGTGCCTCAAGATATTACTGGTTTCACAAAATTGTTAGGAGGTAAAATGGAACTAGAAAATCAGTTAGATAAATTGTTTACGGCAAAAGACAAAACTTCTGGAAGTCATCAAGTGGATATTACTGGTTTAATTGGGCAATATGCTCATGGTAATGAACCTAGTCATCACATGGCTTATTTGTACAATTTTGTAAATAAACCTTATAAAACTCAAGAAAAAGTTCGACAAATTTTAACAGAATTGTACACCAATGCTCCAGATGGAATTTCAGGAAACGAAGATTGTGGACAAATGAGTGCTTGGTATATTTTCTCTTCTTTAGGCTTTTATCCTGTAACACCTGGTTCTAATCAATATATTATTGGTAGCCCTTTGTTTAATAAAGCTACCATTAATTTAGAATCTGGAAAAACTTTTACTGTAGATATTGTATATAAATCTAAAGATCATAAATACATCAAATCAGTAACATTAAATGGGGAGAATTATGAATATTCTTTCATCAATCATGAAGATATTATGAATGGTGGAAGTTTAATTTTTGAAATGACAGATCAACCTACAGATTGGGGTACAAAAGATGCATTTATTCCATCAACTAAAATAGATGAACATGTAATTGTGGCTGCACCTTTTATAGCAAAAGGAAAAACAGCTTTTAAAGGAAGTACAGAAGTTGAATTACAATCTGCAGAAAACAATGTAGATATTTATTATACCTTGGGTGATGAATTTCAGAAATATTCAACACCATTTACCATTTCAGAAAAAGCAACTTTAAAAGTTTATGCTCAAAAAGGAGCTAAGAAAAGTACTACAATTACTACTGATTTTTATAAAATAGACCCAAATGTAAAGATTGAATTAAAAAGTAAATACGCCAATCAATACAATGCTGGAGGAGATAATGCTTTGATTGATGGAATTACAGGTACAGAAGATTTTAGAACAGGAACTTGGCAAGGCTATTGGAATGAAGATGTTGTTGCTATTGTAGATTTGGGTAAGAAGAAAATCATCTCATCCATCTCAGTCAATTTTTTAAGAGATCAAAGAAGTTGGGTTTTTTTACCAACAGCAGTTGATTTTTATGTTTCTAATGATGGTGAAAATTTTCAAAAAATAAAAGATTGGGTTGCACCAAAATATTTTAATACAGACCAAGTTGAAATTGAAACGGTTAATTTAACTCAAAATCTAAAAAGTAGGTATATTAAAGTAGTAGCTAAAAAATTAGGCGTGCTTCCAGAATGGCATTTAGGACACAAACATGATGGAAGAAGTTGGGTTTTTGTAGATGAAATTCAAATAAAATAGTGACTAGTTATTCCTAAATAAGTAGAAATTTATCCTCAATTAAAACGAAATTCAATGATAAAAAAAATATTTCTTTTATCTCTTATAATCACTTTTGCAAAATGTAACAAACCTAATGATGCAGATATAAAACCACAAACTTCTAAAAACTTTGTGAAACATGTAAATCCTATGATTGGAACTAGTAAAATGGGGCATGTTTATCCTGGAGCAACTGCTCCTTTTGGAATGGTGCAATTGAGTCCACAAACCAATTTTGAGGTAATGTTTAAAGAAGGCAAATACAATAGTTCAACATATGAATATTGTGCTGGTTATCAATACAGAGATACTACAATAATAGGTTTTGCACACACCAATTTTAGTGGAACAGGCCATTCAGATTTAGGAGATTTATTAGTAATGCCAACCACAGGTAAACTCGTTTTAGAGCCTTTAAAAACTAAAGAAGGTAAAAAAGGATTCTACTCAACATTTTCTCATGAAAATGAAGCTGCAGAAGCTGGCTATTATAGAGTAGATTTAGAAGATTATAATATAAAAGCAGAATTAACAGCTTCAGAACGTGTAGGTTTTCATAAATATACATTTCCTAAATCTAAAGACGCTCATATTTTATTAGACTTGGTTTACAACGTATATCATCATGATAACAAAAATGTGTGGACTTTTTTAAGAGTAGAAAATGATTCAACCCTAACAGGATATAGACAAACTAAAGGTTGGGCAAGAGATAAAAAAGTGTTTTTTGCAGTAAAATTTTCGAAACCTTTTAAAAGTTATGGCCATAAAAAATACGATAAAACAACATACAATGGTTTTTATGGAAGATTTGATGAGGCTAATAACTTCCCAGAAATGGCTGGAAAAGATATAAGAGCTTATTTTAATTTTGATACAAATGAAGGCGAACAAATAAAAATGAAATTTGCTTTATCTTCAGTGAGTTCTGCTGGAGCAATGAAAAATATGGAGGCTGAAATACCTCACTGGAATTTTGATAAAACCAAACAGGAAACACAACAAAAATGGAATAAAGAACTTAACAAAATAGAAGTTGAAACGATTGAACAATCTCAAATGGAGACTTTTTACACAGCCTTGTATCACACAATGTTAAGCCCAATTTTATATGAAGATGTAGATGGGCAATATAGAGGTTTAGATCAAAATATTCATAGTTCAGAAGGTTTTACAAATTATACAATATTCTCATTATGGGATACTTATAGAGCTTTACATCCTTTGTTTAATGTTATTCAACAAGAACGAAATAATGACATGATAAAATCGATGTTAGCACATCAACAAGAAAGTGTACATAATATGTTACCAATTTGGAGCCATTATGCGAATGAAAATTGGTGTATGATTGGGTATCATGCAACTTCTGTAATTGCAGATGCAATTGTAAAAAATGTAGGAGATTTTGATAAAAATAAAGCTCTAAAAGCTGCTGTTGAAACAGCAAATGTTGCTTATTTTGATGGTTTAGGAGACTATATCAACTATAAATATGTACCAGATGATAAAAGTCATTCATCTGTTTCTAAAACTTTAGAGCTGGCTTATGATGATTGGACTATTGCACAAATTGCAAAAAGTGTTGGAGATTCTAAAACTGAAGAAATATTTTTAGAAAGATCAGAATATTACAATAATGTATTCAATCCAGAAAACAACTACATGAGTCCTAAATTATCTGATGGAACTTTTCGAAAGAATTTTAATCCTTTAGATACTCATGGACAAGGTTTTATTGAAGGGAATGCTTGGAATTATGGTTTGTACGTTCCACATCAATTAGATAAAATGATTGAAATGATGGGAGGTAAACAATCATTTTCTAAACGTTTGGATTCTTTGTTTACTATGGAAATAGAAGACAAATATATTGCGCAACATGAAGATATTACTAGAGATGGAATTATTGGTAATTATGTTCATGGAAATGAACCTGGGCATCACATTCCATATTTATACAATTGGACTGGAGATCAACATAAAACACAAGCAAGAGTTCGAATGATTATGGATACCATGTATGGTCCTGGAGTTGAAGGTTTGTGTGGAAATGACGATGCAGGACAAATGAGTGCTTGGTATATTTTTTCTGCTTTAGGATTTTATCCAGTAACTCCAGGATCTAATCAATATGCAATTGGAAGTCCGCTAATAAAAAAAGCAACTTTAAATTTAGAAAATGGAAAAACTTTAGTGATTTCAACTGAAAATCAAACTAAAGAAAACGTATATGTTTCTAAACTCACAATTAATGGAAAAGAAATTAAAAGAAATTATATTTTGCATGATGAACTCATGAATGGAGGAGAGTTTGTATTTACCATGTCTAACCAAACAAAAAAGTAATTAAGAATGAAAAGAAGAAATTTTATAAAAAAAGCATCTGCAACAGGTTTAGGTTTAGTTGCTGTATCATCATCATTATTATCATGTGATGAAAATACAAAAGATAAAAAAGTTGTTGCAGCAACATCAAAAGTCACAAAACCACTAGTAATTGCAACTTGGAAAACGGATTTAGCAGTAGAAACTGCAGCTCAAGTTTTAGAAAAAGGAGGCTCTGCTTTAGATGCTGTAGAACAAGGATGTAGAATAGAAGAAGCCAATGAAAAAGGACAATCTGTAGGAAAAGGAGGTTTACCAGATAGAGATGGAGATGTTACTTTAGATGCTTGTATTATGGATTCAACAGGAAACTATGGTGCAGTTTTAGGTGTTAAAAATATAAAACATGTAATTTCTGTTGCAAGAAAAGTGATGGAAGATACGCCTCATGTAATGTTAGTTGGTGAAGGTGCAAAAAAGTTTGCCATTTCTAAAGGTTTTGAACCTGAAGATTTATTAACGGAAGCTTCTAAAAAAGCCTGGGAAAAATGGAAAGAAACATCAGAATACAAACCAATTATCAATATCGAAAATCACGATACTATTGGTATGTTAGCCATTGACAAAAAAGGAGATATTTCTGGTGCTTGTACAACAAGTGGTTTGGCATATAAAATGGCTGGTAGAGTAGGAGATTCACCCATTATTGGTGGAGGTTTATTTGTTGATAATGAAATTGGAGGAGCCTCTGCAACTGGTTTAGGTGAAGAGGTTTTAAAAACAGTGGGTAGTTTTTTAATTGTGGAATTAATGCGTCAAGGAAGAACGCCTCAAGAAGCTTGCGAAGAAGCTATTGGACGAATTGTAAACAAACCAGGAAAGAATTTTAAAGATTTTCAAGTGGGGTACATAGCAGTTAATAAACAAGGTGAAACTGGTGCCTATTCTATACATGAATGGTTCAGCTATAATGTGTATAAAGATAAAGAAAATAAGAATATCAAATCAGATTTTTTTAATAAAGCATAACACTTAACTCGTTTACAAACAAACACAATTTAATATGTCAACCACTAATAAATCATATAAATCAGCATTTATATTTTTAACAACTCTGTTTTTTCTTTGGGGATTTATCACTGTTTTAGTAGATAGTTTGGTGCCTAGATTAAAGGATGTTTTTGAGATGTCTTATGCAAAAACAGTTTTGGTGCAGTTTGCATTTTTTGTTGCTTTCTTTGTGTTTTCTTTACCTGCAGGCGCTATTTTAGCAAAAATTGGTTATAAAAAAGGCATTGTTTTTGGCTTGTTAACAATGGCTTTGGGTTGCATTTTATTTTATCCAGCTGCAGAATACAGATTATTTTCCGTGTTTTTAATTGGTTATTTTACTTTAGCAGGAGGAATAACTGTATTACAAGTGGCTGCAAATCCTTATGTTGCTTTGTTGGATAGTGAAGAAGGTGCAAGTAGTCGTTTAAATTTATCACAGGCATTCAATTCTTTAGGAACCACTATTGCTCCAGTAATTGGTGCGCTTTTTTTATTGAGTGATACTGTAAAAACATCTTCAGAAATTGAATTATTATCTGCTGTAGAAAAATCGAATTATTACATTGCAGAAGCAGCAACTGTACAAACTCCTTTTTTAATGATATCACTTTTTATAGTGATTTTAGCCTTGGTATTTCTATTTATAAAATTACCAACAGTAATGCAAGAATCACCAAAAGGAGGATACTTAACCTTACTAAAAAATAAAGCTTTGTTGTTGGGGGCTTTAGGAATTTTCGTTTATGTTGGTGCAGAGGTTGCAATAGGTAGCTTTTTGGTAAATTATTTTGCTGATGAAGGTTTGGCAACTGTAGTTGCTCAAAATGAAACTATGATGAATATCGCAAATACAATTGCAAGTACGTTTAACAAATCGTTTTCAAATTCAGATCCAAAATCGTTGTTAGGTATTTTTGTCATTTTTTATTGGGGAGGAGCAATGATTGGTAGGTTTGTTGGAGCATATTTAACTAAAATTATGGCTCCAGGTAAAGTGTTAAGTATTTTTGCATTTTTAGCAATTAGCATGATAATAGTGTCAATAAGCACTAATGGATTATTGTCTATGTGGTCTATTTTGGCAGTTGGTTTGTTTAACTCAATTATGTTTCCAACAATATTTACGTTAAGTTTAGATGGTTTGGGCGATTTAAAAGCACAAGCCTCTGGTTTATTGTGTATGGCAATTGTTGGTGGAGCAATTATTCCGTTTATTTTCGGAAGTTTAATTGATGGTTTTGGTTTTAAAGTTGCCTTTTTATTAACCATACTTTGTTATGCTTATATTCTGTTTTATGGACGATTTAAGGCTAAAAAAGTAGGAGCTTAATAAAGCTTTCGCTAACGTTGATGTATATGTTTTGTTGAGTGTTTTAAGCAACTAATTTAGTAAATACAAACCGTTTAGAAAATCCGAGAGGATTTTCGTAAGTGGTCTAGAACTAGCAATAAATTATACACGTTGTTAGGCCTAGTTTTTTTTAATTCCATTTGATGCTCCATTTGCCCATCTTGCTATTTCAATCTCACAATAACCTTGGATAGATTCAGCGATTTTCTCAGGATGATTATCATAAAGTTCAAATGCATCTCTTGATTCTGTATTTAAATCTTTTTTAACGAATTTTTTTCCGTGAAATAATTTGTCTCTAATACGACCTGAAATCTCTATTACATCATATCTGTATTTTTTGCCATTTATATTCATTTCTGAAATTGCACCATTTTCCAATCCTAATAAAATTTTAACTGCTTTTCTAGAACCAATTGATTTTTTTAAATTTGAAGCTAAACACTCTAAGCAATTAAAATATCTTGCAATTTTAAACTTTTGATTAGATTCAAAATTGGCATCTTTAAATATTGACAAAGCGTAGGAAAAATGTTCATCATTTTTTGAAGATTCAATGATTTTTTGAATTTGTTTTAAATAGTCATTTCCTGTATTTCCAAACCCAAGTCTTGTTCTCTTTCTTGAATTGGGAGGTGTCAATCTAAAAAAACTATTTTTACTGTCAAGAATCAAATATCCAAAAGTATCCATTCTTTCTCCTGAAGACCAACTTAATGCTTCTTTTGCTCTTAATAAGTCATCTTTTGCTTTTAGTTCTAAATTTTCTGGAGAATCATCTTTGTCAAGAAAACAAATTATTGCAATTACAGGTAATGAATTAATTCCTTGATTAATCAAATTTGTAATTCCATTTTCATCAACATTCGCTTTTCCAATTTCGATTGAATATTTGACTAAATATCTAGCAAACACTTCATAGCCTATGGCTTTTAAAGGAACTGCTAGTATGTTATCTGAATAGAATAGAGGTTCTTGAATAAAAGATCCAATTACTAATTCGTGAACTGCAGGTCTCCTCTTCAAGTGTGTCTCTAGTTCTTCTTTTTTCATCGTAATTAGGCCTAACTTTATTTCGAATATGCGTCTTTTTAATTACTTATATTCGAAGTTAGCGAAGTTAGTTTTTTAAAGCGTAAAAATCAACTGTGTAAAAACTCAATAACACCAAAAAAACCAAAGTGTATTTGGTTTTTTATATTTATTCATTTTTAGATTAAGGCTCTAGGCATATAAAAAATAAGCAAAAAGTAATGCAGTAAGAGTTAAAATTAAAATTAAAACTTTTTTCTGAGTTTTTGATATGGTTTTGTTTTTATATATAGAATAGCCACTAATTGCAATAGCAATTGCTAAATAGACTAATCTAAAAGTAAAATTCTCCACTAATGGAGTTATTACAAAGTAATAAATTGCTAAAAGTACTAATGGAATAAGGTTTACAACTTGTTTAGATTTCAACATAAGCAGCAATTTACAAAAATAAAATATTAATGTTCAGCAGCTATTTGCTCACATTTAGTAATGGTTTGCAATACATCTTCAAATTGAGTTCTAGGATTTATCAAACACATACGTAACACAATTTGGTTTTGTAAAATTGTGGTTACAAGCATGGCTTCTTTAGCAGCTATTATTTCTTGAGAAATTTCTTGATTAATTTTATCCAGCTCTTTCTCTGAATACTTTTTAGATAATGGATTGTATCTAAAATTGATAATTCCCAAAGTTGCAGGAGAAATAAGCTCCCATTTTGCGCTATTTCGTATATAATCTTCAGTTTGTTCTGCTAAAGCTATGTTATAATCAATTGCTTCTCTAAATGAATTTAAACCAAAACTTTTAATAGACATGTAAAATTTTAAAGCTCTAAAACGTCTTGTTAATTGAATTCCATGATCGTAAAAATTTATTTCTGATGTATTTCCTTCAATATCTCTTAAATACTCAGGTTTTTCTGTAAAAGTACTACTCAACCATTTATGATTTCTTACCAACAAACAACCCATTTCGTAAGGTTGAAAAAACCACTTATGAGGATCTACTGTAATAGAATCTGCTTTGTCTATCCCTTTTAAAAGTTTCTTTCCGTTTTTAGCTAAAATAGCTGCACCACCATAAGCTGCATCTACATGAAACCAGAGTTTTTCTGATTTACAAATTTTAGCCATTTCACTTAAAGGATCTACAGTTCCAGTATTTGTAGCACCAGCTGTACCAATAACACAGAAAGGTTGTAAACCTTCTAGTTTGTCTCTAGAAATAGCACTTTTTAATTTGTTGATAGAAAGTTTAAACTCTAAATCAGTTGGAATAATACGTATTTGCTCTTTTTTAAAACCAATTGTTCTAATAGCTTTAACATTAGAAGAATGTGTTTGATCTGATATGTAAATAATTGCTTTAGAAAAATCATCTCCACATTTTTGTCTTCTTGCAGTAACTAAGGCAGTTAAATTAGCCATAGAGCCACCACTTGTAAAAATTCCACCACCTTTTTTTGTTGGTAAATTAAACATTTTTAACAACCAATTTATAGTTACAATTTCTAGTTCAGCAGCTGCAGGTGCATTTGCCCAACCACCAGAAAATATATTAAATCCTGTTGCTAAAGTATCTGCCATAACACTTACATAATTGCTTGGGCCAGGAACAAAAGAATAGGATTTTGGATGAGATAAAATATCTGTTTTCTGTAATACATTTTGGATAACAAAGTCTAGAACCTCTTTAGCGTTTTCTCCATTTTCTGGAGCCTCTTCTAAAAATAAATCATCCATTTCTTTTCTTGTAGAATTATATACAGGGTTTTTTGAATTTTGAGTTTCAAAATGTTCTACAATAGTGTCTACAACCTTATATCCATAAGATTTCATTTCTTCTTTAGATAAGGTCAGTTTTGGGTTTATTTCTGGTTTAGACATGTTCTTTAATCTTAATTTATTACAAATTTACTATTGATCGCTTTAAAGTAGTATGATATTCATCATACAAAAAAATCCCTTACAAAACGCAAGGGATTTTAAAATATAATTTAAGTTTCTTAAAAGAATTACTTATTTTTTTGTTGCCTTGCTTGTTGTACTTGCGCTTGTTTCATTGCAGCATCAATTCTTTGTCTGAATTTACTTTTTGCTTTCTCTGGGCGCTTTTTGTTTTCTTCTATTTGTGCATGAATTTTATCTTCATCAATCACATAGTTTTTAATAACTAACATAATTGTTATCGTTAATAAATTCGATACAAAATAGTATAAACTTAAAGAACTTGCATAGTTGTTAAAGAAAAATAACATCATAATAGGAGAGAAGTAAATCATATACTTCATCATTTTACTCATATCTGGCATACCTTCTTGTGGTGGAGCTTGCATGTTTGCTTGCTGACTTTGATTCATTTTCATGTAAAAGAAAATAGCAACCGAAGCTAAAATTGGAAATAAACTTACGTGATCTCCATAAAAAGGAATAGAGAATGGTAATGTAAAAATTGTATCGTAAGATGATAAATCTGGTGCCCATAAGAAGCTTTCTTGTCTTAATGCTAAATTCGTAGGGAAAAACTTAAATAATGCAAAGAATACAGGCATCTGTAACAGTGCTGGTATACAACCAGACAT